>JAEDMB010000078.1 GCA_016303235.1 Oscillospiraceae bacterium | reverse complement strand
CTGATTACAGAATGTAACATAATAAATTATATATGAAAGGAAGTATATTAAAATGGAAATTAATATAGGCATAGACCTCGGCACTACTAATACTGTTGTGTGCTATTCAAGAAGAGGCCGTCCCGATTATCTTGATTTCGGCAATTCGTCACTGCTACCTTCTGCCGTATACGTTAAGGAAGATAATACGACTGTTGTAGGCGATATGGCTATCAGAATGGGACATAATAACCCT
Source organism: Oscillospiraceae bacterium (assembly GCA_016303235.1). GTDB lineage: Bacteria > Bacillota > Clostridia > Oscillospirales > Ruminococcaceae > Ruminococcus. The sequence goes on along the minus strand of JAEDMB010000078.1, from coordinate 8,636 downwards.
CAGAGACTTATCAGGTCATCAAAAACACATATGGGCGACATGGATTTTATATATCCCGATTCTGCACCAAAACTTTCATTCAGCAAAAAGTTTACTCCTACTGATATTGCAGAGCTTATTTTAACTGAAGTAAAGCAGACTCTTATCGATGAAGAAATATGCGATGAAGATGATACAATAAATGCTGTTATTACAGTTCCTGCATATTTTGCTTCCAGTCAGATATCAGAAACTCAGGAAGCCGGAAAAAGAGTGGGCTTTAATATAAAAGACATAATTGCTGAACCTACTGCTGCCGCAATTGCATATGTGAGAAATCAGATAAAAAACAAAACCCGCATTTTTGTTGTTGACTTCGGAGGAGGTACTTTTGATATTACACTTCTGGAGTATGATGAAAGCCTTAGAGACAAATATCTGCCCGTTGCGTCCGGAGGTGACAATCATCTCGGTGGTGATGATATAGATGATGTATTTGTAAAAATGCTTATGGAAAGAGTTAAAGACGATTGCGGAGTTGATTTGTCTGATATGAGAAAATCCGGACTCAGCAGAGATGCATATCTGAAAGTTATTGCAAATCTTTACTCTCATGCAAAAGAGGCAAAGCACAAGCTCAGCGAAAAGACAGAATACAAGATAGATATTCTTGAACTTCTGCCAAATTACAGCTTTTCAACTGTCATAACAAGAAAGCAGTTCAATAAATGCTGTGATGGTATTTACAGAAAAGTACTTGACTGCATATCAGAACTTCTTAATGAAGGAAATATAGATATAAGAAGTATTGATGATATTATTCTTGTCGGCGGAAGCTGTTACATTCCGATGATAGGCGATATGGTTGAGGAAGTATTCCATAAAAAACCTAAAATCAGTGACCTTTCAAACGTTGTAGCTCTGGGAGCTTATATTTCTGCAAGTGAGGGCATCAGCGTAGCCGAGAAAACTGCTTATGACCTTGGAATTGAAGTCCTTAAAAAAGACAATTATACAGAAACAGAATTCAATACCATTATACCAAGAGGAAGCCGTGTTCCGTGCAGTTTCAGCAATAATTATGCTCCTGCTACTGACAATCAGAAAGAAATCAAGGTCAATGTTTATGAACGTTCCGCAAAAATTTTGCCTGATGACAATAATATAGACAAATGCAATTTTATAGGAAGTATTCCTTTTAATGATTTTCAGTCAGGAAAAACGACGGATACTATCATCAATGTAAAATTTGAATTTGATAAAAGCAGGATTCTCCGTGTAAAACTAACTGATGTGAGAACCGGTTCAACAAAAACAAAGGTTCTGGATAAAAAAAAACATAAAATAGCACCTCAGAATCTTTCTCCTGAACCTATGGATATATTTCTTCTTATTGACTCTTCCGGAAGTATGGAGGGTTCAAAAATAAATTCCGTCAGAAAGGCTATAAAACTTTTGCTGACTGATATGATAGATATGAATATAAGCCGTGTAGGTATTATTTCATTTGATGAAACTCATAAGGTTATTTCCAAGCTGACAAGCGATAAGGAATATATTATAAACAAAACCAAGGAAATTATTACCGGTGGCGGAACTTGTCCGAGCAGTGGCTTTGAAGAAGCATACAAACAGCTTAAGGCAACCCGTACACAAAAAAAGCAGGCTGTAATAATGCTTACAGACGGTGTAGTTTTTTCATGCGATAAACTGCTTACAAAAAATGCATGCAAAAAAATCAAGGACAGCGGTATGCGTCTTATAACGATTGGTGCGGGAGCTGATATAAACAAGGATTTTCTGGAAGAAATCGCATCAGAAAACAACGGCAGAAAAGATATGTATACTATATCTAACATGGAACAGCTTGCATCTACATTCAGACAGATTATTAATTCTCTTAGAAAGTTATGAAAGGAATGATTGATTAATGGGAGCTTTGGATTTTATCTCATCAGAAAATACTGTTCTGCCTGACGGTTCACTTAATGTATCAGGTTCAACAATGGAAAAGGCTATTATTGAGTCATCTGTAACATATAACGGAAATATTACTGTTGATGAAATATCAGCTTTTCTTGAACAAAGAGCAAGCGGAGGATATGATTTAAAAAATATTCTCAAAAGACTGTTCCTTAATGTCTATACCGAAGAATCACCCGAATATGAACAGAAACATAAATTAATTGTCAGCAACATGAAAGCTGAAAATCTTGAATTTTTCAGAAAAAAAATATTTATTGACGGAATCGGTGCAGACGGAAATCCGATAAAAACGTCAGAACCCGAACCTGACCCCGTTCCGGAGTATGAACAGCAAGACCCGTCTGTTCCTGATTTTGATTTTAAACCGGATAATTATGATGATGATAATTATTATGACAGCGACGAAAACAACAGCTATGACTTCTCAGACGACAGCCTCAGTATAGATGATTTTCGTTCTATATTGAATGACGAAAACAGTGAGCTTGAAAGCAATAACATTTCTGATGATAATTTTGAGGAGGAAAATGATTTTTCATCTTCAGTTATTCCGGAAAATCTTGACGAAGCTCAGATTTACTACAATAATATAAAGGATAAAATTACATCTGCTGATGTTGACAGCGATATTACTGGTATCTATTTTGAATCGGAAATGAAAAATGAGATTATCTCAGATATTGACATAAATGCAAATAACAATATCAAGGCAACAATTAATCTCAACGATGAAGATGATGTATGCACTGATTTCTGTATAATAGTAAGTTCTTCCGGAAAAGCTGTTCTTCTGGGTTCACTTATATACAAAAAAGGAATATCAGACCCATATCCGAAATATTACGTTGAGGCTAAGGCTTTTAATATTGATTTCAATTCAATAAAAACTGCTGACGGCAGTTTTGAACTGATATGGACAAATCAGAACAAGAATCATTTTTACAGCGGTGAAATAAATCTCAGGGTAAAATCTGTTGAAAAATCGAAAAAAACTCTTTGCGTTGATTTCGGCTCAAGCAATACGACAGCCGGAATATATACTTCTGACAGCAACATCTGTACGGTTAAATTTCAGGACGTTACAAATTCTGAACATACAGATTCAAACCTTTGCCCTACTCTGGTTTATGTAAAAAATATCATAAGAAAAAATGATAAAAATGAAGCTCAGGAAGTTGAATTTCTTTTCGGCTACGATGCAAAAAGAGTTCTTATTGAAAACAGCTTTACTCCCAGAGGAACGATGTTCTCGGAAATAAAACGCTGGATAATAAATCCTTATGAATATGTGGAAATAAGCGACGGCAAAACTGAAGCGGTAATTCAGAGAGCATTTATAATAAAGGCATATCTGCATTATATACTCAAATGCTCGGAAAATTATTTTAAATGCCATTTTACATCACTGCATTTTTCCGCTCCGGTAAAGCTTAAAAGTCATTTTATTTACTTCCTTAAGGATTATGTATTCAAAGAAGAAGACGGTTATCATGTAATGAACGCGGAAGAAAGTATTGATGAAGGTGTAGCTATTGTTTATAACTATATCTCAAAAAATATTATCAATACTGAAAAAGAAATTCAGCAGAAGTCTTATGAAGACCATTCCGAAAAGAAAGAAAATATCATAATTATTGACTGCGGGGGCGGAACTACTGATTTGGTAAACTGCAATTATTCCTACAAAAAAACACCCTCCGGTTACAATCTCACTCTCCGTACAACATTTGAAAACGGAAATTCCAATTTTGGCGGAAATAATATTACATACAGGATTTTTCAGCTCCTCAAAATCAAGCTCAGCGATTATTATATGAGCGTTCTTAATCCTGCAAATAAAATTGTGGTTGACGGCATTGACCAGCTTATAAATGCTAATCAGAATGAAATTTTCAACGATATTGACACATGCATAAAAAACGGAAAGAGAATGACAATATACGATAAGCTTGATGAAAAAAGTCAGATTTGCGAAAAGATTCTGCCGACTGATTTCAACAGCAATGCAAACTATACAGGAAAGAAAACTCATCCGCAGGTAATGAGAAACTTCTATCTTCTCTGGCAACTTGCAGAAGAAGTTAAAATTGAATTTTTCTCAAAAACTGACTGTGCATATATCAATCTTAATACTAACAGCGATGTTATAAGAATCTCTCCTAAGGAACAATTTTTCTATATAAAAAATCCTAAGGGTGACCTTCCTCCGCTTGTTTCTACAAAATCGGCAGGCGGTTTCGAAAAGCTCCCGAAAATAGAAATCAATACAAATGAAATTACAACGCTTATACGTCCTGACATATATCATCTCCTTGCCACTATTTTTAATTTTGAACAGAGCAATTATGACTGGATTAAGCTTTCCGGACAGTCCTGTAAAATAAATCTTTTCCTTGATTTGCTTAAGGAATTTGTTCCCGGACGCAAGCTCCGTACAAAAAGCAGTATGAATAATTCAGAAAAGAATCATTCTGACGGCAAATATTCAGGCAGTTCAGAACGTCTGAAAATGAAATGCATAGAAGGTTGTATTGCATACATAAGAGATAAGGAACTGCACATAGTTAATCCGGATAATCCACAGGTAAGCCAGATGATAAACAACAATGTATATATATCAAGGAGCAGTAACGGCGAAACATTCACAACAGCACTTTTCAAAGGAAATGCCTTTAAGAATAAAAACAATTCAGAACCCCTTCACGTTGAACAGTATAACGCAACACAGGGAACAATGTATATATATGTTACGGATTCTGCAAATCCCGAAAAATGTATAAAAAATACCAAGCCCATTGAAATTTCAATCAACTGCGATGTAATCGGAGAAAATGCGGTGAATCTTGAATATGACTATCTGGGAGGCATTTCCCTCAAGGAAAGATTAATGACTACATCTTACTATGGCATAGAGGAATATAATATTCTTAATGAAAGTACAGAAAATGAAATTTCCTTAATCGATGATTTGATTAACCAGCTTAAGAGCGTTGATGTAAGAGACGACAAAAAGGTGCTTGTCTTTGCCGTTCCAAACCGTGAGGGTTATGGTTTTATTCTTTATCAGATAATAAAGACATATGAGGACGATACAGAAAAATATTATCTTTCCTATCAGAGAAGCATACCTTTTGAATCGGGAGCAATGACAAAATCTTTCTTCAACGGAAACAATAATGTATGTAAAAAAGAATCCGGAGGAGTAAACGATGCTTTCGGATTATGATATATCTTTTGAATCCGGTACAATTATTACAGGGGCAATGCTTGAAAAAATGTGCTATGCCCCTAAAGAGCTTGCAAAATATCTTTTCAGCGATTATTCTGACGGAATTATCAGCGGTATGGATATAAAAATATCAAAAAACGGCTCATTAACAGTTACTGCCGGAGTTTACAAAAGAGGAGACAGGCTTTTTGTTATGAATAATGACAAGGTCATCAGCGGATTCAAAGACGGAAAACTTTATGCTCTTTGCCTTGAAACTGATGGCTGTACCCTGAAAACAGATGACAGCAAATATGAAGGTGTTGTTATTCATAATACAGAAATATATCTTGAATATCAGTCGGATATAACCGAAAACAGCATTGTTCTTTGCAGATTCAAAGGATTTCCGTATATTACCGGTGAACTTTCGGATTTTGCAAAAGATGTATTCTGGATATTAAATCCATGTCAGTCATCATATAAAGAACCTGCCTTTCACCGCATAATTTTCAGGGCAATATATAATAAGCTGAAAAACAAGCGTGACAAGCACCCTCTTGACTATATTCTTATGCTTGAAATATCACGGAACGGTATAGTTCCTATGCAGATGATAAGAGACTATGTTGCAGAAGGCGGAATAAAATGCGATATGAAGGATACAAATCAGTTATTCAAAAGCTTTATCAAACAAATCAACAACCTTCATCTTAAAGTTTATTCATCAGCAACAGCATCGGACAACACTCCTGAAAGCTTATCAATACAAAGTGAAAGCATTATTCTTGATGACTGATTTTTATTTGAATGCAGGCGGATATTCATTCCGTCTGCATAAAAGCTATGTAATTTATATGTTTGCTGTCAGACGGGAGGCGTAAAAATAAAATGACACTTCTTGAATTTTCAAAGCTTACGGGCATTTCTGAAAATCAGGCACAGGATATAATTATAAAATACTGCGGAGAAAAGGTTCTCAGCAGTAAACTTCAGTTGCCCGAAAGAATAAATAATAAAATATCAGAACTGATTGAAAATCCTGAACAGATACAAAAAATACTGAATGATGAATATGACGGCAATAACCAGTCTGTAAAAGTTTTTTCAGAGCTTATAAAGGATAAATATATAATTATTATAGATACCTGCATTATTCTTTCACCGCATTTTGAAAATCTTATTAAAGCAGTCAAGCCTTTGCTTAAGGAAAAAAATCAGAAAATAATTCTGCCTCATATCGTTTATCTTGAAATGGAATACCACAGCAAAGGAAATGACATCAGACTAAAAAGAAACGCACAGAAAAAAATTTCAATATTAAAAGACCTTATTTCACAAAATATTATGGAGGAATCCGGAAGTGATGATGACTGGACAGATAAAAGCAAAAAACCTTTTGCAGACCCTGTCATTATCTCACAGACACAGCTTCTGAGAAGTACCGGAAAAAACAGTGCAGTTATCACTGAAGATAAAAAACTGTCGGAGGATTTGTTTAACAATAATAAGCTTAAGTCAGTACGTTCAAAAGCAAAAATAAAAGTGTGCTGTCTTGATGATGAAACAGGAAATCTTTATATTAAAACTGAAAACGTGAGGGGAAAATAAATGTCTGAAAAAGATGTTGAAACGAAAAAACTAAGAGACCTTGTAAAAGAATACGGAGTTCCTTTGTCCGATGCCGAAGATGCATTGAGAGATGAAGGATTTGTAGCTGTGCATGCTGATATAGATGTATATGGAAATACACTTGAAAGATACAGAAATGTATTGAAAAATCTTGAAAAAAAGTCAGAGCACAGGACTTCTGACGAAATCGCTGAAAATCAGTCATCTCTGCACTCCGGTAAACCATTCCAGAAAAAAGATTACCTTGCCAGAGACTATATTATTTTTACGAAATCGGCACTAAGAAAAAAGGGATTTGAACAGATTATCAATGACTTTCTCCAAAAAAAAATCAAATGGAAATCCGGTTCAAAAATTGTGGTCTTAAACGAATGTATAAATATAATAAAAAACAAGAACTTTGCTTCCAATTATAAAACTCTTGTTAAGCTTATAGAAAATAAATTTATAATACTTCTTTCCGGAAGTATATTTGATGAAGATAAAATAATCAGTGAATTTATAAATAAAGAATACCGCAACTCATCAATTATAGTATTTGGACAGAATGAAAGCCTTTCTCTGAGAATCAGAAATATAAATGAAAAAATAATGAATAATTCAGGTAACGTCAGACTTCCTATTATTCTTGAGCGTGAATTTGATTCTAATGGAAATATTATGTCCCCGAAGATAAATGCGGTTTTCTTTGAAACAAAGGATAAACCAAAGGCATCTTTATCATCAAAGGCTTCTGAATACAATGCGGAAATCCCTGAGCTTAATGGTTTTGTATTCAAAAAAGACAAAAGTTGTCTTAAAGTCATCAGACTTCTGAACAAGGGCGGTGCAGAAGGAGCTATCTATGATGTCGGAATACCAAATAAATGTGCCAAAATACTCAATAATAAAAGCTGTTCGGAAATGAAAACCCGAAAAATATTTCTGATGTGCAGTAAATTCCATGATTTATATAACAGCAATCCTTTTATAATGGACAGAATTGCGTGGCCTGAAGAAATTATTTTTGACCGCCACGGAAAAATAACAGGCTATATTATGAAATATTTTCATAATACTACACCTTTTTCGCATTATAATAATGAATCCTATCCGAAAATAGTTCCGGGCTTAAAAAAAATTGACCAGGTAAAAATGGCGAAAAGCTTTGCTGAAATAATTTCATTTATGCATTCCCATAATGTAATACTTTGCGATATTAACAGCGGAAATCTGCTTTTTGACAAGAACCGTCAGGCTTATCTTGTAGACCTCGATTCCGCTCAGATTGCTGATAAAGATTTCATTTATCCTTCAAATGTGGGAAAACTGGAATTTCTTTCCCCTGAGCATATTGCAGACAAAAATAAATTTTCATTTATTCATAAAAAGGCTGATGATGTCTGGATATTGCAGACACTCATCTTTTCAATTCTGACTCCGGCAGGTCTGCCGTATCTTACTACAAAGGCTGATTCCGATGAGCAGGCTGTAAAAAACGGATACTATCCTTTTCAGGCAGGAAAGAATCATGCGGAGGAGGTTGCAGGAGAAAAAGGCGGAAGATGGCATATTATAGTAGGACATTTTCCTTTTTTCCTTAAATGTGATTTCTGGGATTCTTTTCATTTTGAAGGCAGATATTTCAAAGAAATCAACCGCATGTCCGCAAGCGACTGGCTGAACGATATGCTGAGATATGAAACAGACCTTCCGAATATGATAAAAAAAGACCCCGAAAGCGGAGAATATATTCCTTCACGTTCAAAACTGAATTTTTCTGCTGAAAATCAACAGGGAAAAAAATCAGATTTATGGGGACTTGCAAAAAAAGCAGAACAGGACAGATAAA
>JAEDMB010000077.1 GCA_016303235.1 Oscillospiraceae bacterium | reverse complement strand
GGACTTTTTTTACCAAAAGAATTAGCATGGGAAGTTATAAAAGATTTTTTAGAAACCGGTAAAGCTTCAGACAAAGTCAGATGGATTTCACCGGACGATATACCGGAAAACGGAAATTATTTTTAAAATTCAGCAGAAATATCAAGGGCAATGTATAAATAAACGTTTGCGATATATAAAAATTACTATTGACAATTGAAATATACAGTGATATAATTTACTTGTAAAAAAACTATAATCTTCGGGGCAGGGTGAAAATCCCTACCGGCGGTAAAAGTCCGCAAGCCTTACGGCATGAATCGGTGCAATTCCGATACCGACGGTTAAAGTCCGGACGAGAGAAGATAATACTTTTCCTATGCCCTGATATAATCAGGGTGTTTTTGTTTTTCGGAGGATTTTTTATGACTGATTCAGAATATATGCGAAAGGCTCTTGAACTTGCAAAAAAGGGAATGGGTTTTGTATCGCCTAATCCAATGGTCGGAGCTGTTATAGTTAAGGACGGCAGAATTATCGGAGAGGGCTATCATAAAAAATACGGGGAACTTCATGCGGAAAGAAATGCATTTGCCGACTGCAAATCATCGGGTAATTCCGCTGAAGGTGCGGATTTATATGTAACTCTTGAGCCTTGCTGTCACTACGGAAAGACTCCGCCATGTACGGAAGCTGTCATTGAAAACAAGATAAAGCGTGTATTTATAGGTTCATCAGACCCGAATCCCCTTGTATCCGGAAAGGGTGCTGAAATTCTTAAAAATCACGGTATAGAAGTTTATGAGGGTATTCTTAAAGATGAGTGCGACAGGCTGAATGAAGTATTCTTTCATTATATTACATCAGGAAAGCCACTTGTAATTATGAAGTATGCCATGACTATGGACGGAAAAATTGCATGTTATAACGGCAAATCAAAATGGATTACCGGAGAATCAGCAAGAATGAACGTTCAGAAAGACCGTCACAGATATTCCGCAATAATGGTCGGAGTAAATACAGTTATCAATGATAATCCAATGCTTACATGCCGTATCGAAAACGGTTCCAATCCGACAAGAATTATATGCGATACAAATTTAAGAACTCCTCTTGACTGCAATATTATAAATACTGCAAATGAAATTCCGACAATAATCGCAACGTGCTGTAATGATTCAGAAAAGCAGTCAGAATATATAAAAAAAGGCTGTCAGATTATAGTTACAGACAGGAAAGAAAATCATGTTAATCTGAATCAGCTTATTGACGAACTCGGCAAAATGAAAATCGACAGCGTTATTTTAGAGGGCGGAGGAGAGCTTAACTGGTCAGCACTTAAAAGCGGAATTGTTGACAAGGTGCAGGCATATATTGCTCCGAAAATTTTCGGCGGAAAAAATTCAAAAACTTCTGTTTCCGGAACTGGTTTTGATTCTCCCGAAAATGCCTGTATGCTATATGATTCTCATATAAGGCAAATCGGAGATGATTTTCTTATTGAAAGCAAGGTGAAAAAGTGTTTACAGGAATAGTTGAGGAAATCGGAACAGTAAAGAAAATCGTAAGAGGTCAGAAAGCGTATCTTGAAATACAGGCAGATAAAATATTTTCTGACATTCACATAGGTGACAGTATTGCCGTAAACGGTGTATGCCTTACAGTCACAAGCTTTTCGGGAAAAGTTTTCACTGCTGATGTTATGAATGAAACTTTCAGCCGTTCGTCTCTTGGAAGTCTTAAAACGGGAAGTCATGTAAATCTTGAACGTGCAATGTCTGCAAACGGACGTTTCGGAGGTCATATAGTATCAGGTCACATTGACGGTACAGGAAAAATCGCAAATATAAAAAAAGACGGCAATGCTGTATGGTATAAAATATCAGCAGGTGAAAATATTATTAAGTATACAGTCGAAAAAGGTTCGATAGCTATTGACGGAATAAGCCTTACTGTTGCAAGAGTTGAAAAGGATAATTTCAGCGTGTCGATAATTCCGCATACTTCCGAGGAAACTATATTATCCGAAAAAAAACTCGGAGACACTGTTAATCTTGAGAATGATATTATAGGAAAGTATGTTGAAAGATTTCTGAATTTCAATAAAACAGGAAAATCCAATATTACAAGGGATTTTCTTGCAGAATATGGATTCTGATATAAAGGAGGAATAAAAATGTCTGAAAATCATTTTGAATACAATACGGTTGAGGAAGCTCTTGAGGATTTGAGACAGGGAAAAATAATTCTCGTAACTGATGACGAAAACCGTGAAAATGAAGGCGATATGATTTGTGCGTCTGAATTTGCAACTACTCAGAATGTCAATTTTATGGCTATGCACGCAAAGGGATTAATCTGTATGCCTATGAGTGAAAAATACTGCAAAAAATTACAGTTTCCGCAGATGGTTTATGACAATACGGATAATCACTGTACAGCTTTTACGGTATCTGTTGACCATGTCGACACTACAACAGGAATTTCGGCGGAGGAAAGAGGTCTTACAGCCCGTAAGATAGTTGATGAAAATTCAAAGCCGGAGGATTTCCGCCGTCCGGGGCATATGTTTCCGCTTATGTCAAGAAAAAACGGAGTTCTTGAACGAAACGGTCACACGGAAGCTACTGTTGATTTAATGCGTCTTGCAGGTCTTAAGGAATGTGGTCTGTGCTGTGAAATTATGCGTGATGACGGTACTATGATGAGAGCCGATGAACTTCAGCAGAAAGCTAAGGAATGGGGTATGAAGTTCATCACTATAAAATCAATTCAGCAGTACAGAAAAGTTCATGATATTCTTGTGGAGCGTGTTGCAGTAACTAAAATGCCTACAAAATACGGTGAATTTAAGGCTTACGGATATGTGAACAAGCTTAACGGTGAACATCATGTTGCACTTGTCAAGGGTGAAATAGGTGACGGTCAGAATTTATTATGCCGTGTACATTCCGAATGTCTTACGGGTGACGCTTTTGGTTCTGCAAGATGTGACTGCGGTCAGCAGTTTGCATCGGCTATGACACAAATTGAAAAAGAGGGCAGGGGAATACTTCTCTATATGCGACAGGAGGGCAGAGGAATCGGACTTATAAACAAGCTCCGTGCCTATGAGTTGCAGGATAAGGGAATGGATACTCTTGAGGCAAATGTAGCACTCGGATTTCCGCCCGATATGCGTGAATACTATATAGGAGCTCAGATACTCCGTGATTTGGGTGCTAAAACTCTCAGACTTCTGACAAATAATCCTGATAAAGTATATCAGTTAAGCGGTTACGGAATAGAAATAAAGGAACGTGTCCCGATACAAATGGACGCTACTGCCTATGATTTATTCTATCTGAAAACCAAACAGGAAAAAATGGGACATATTCTGAATTATTAAAAATAAGGAGATTAAAAAATCATGAAAATTTATGAAGGCAATCTTGTATCAAAGGAAATAAGAATAGGAATTGTTGTAGCTCGTTTCAATGAGTTCATAACATCAAAGCTTCTCGGAGGAGCTGTTGACGGTCTGAAACGTCACAACGTTGACGAAAATTCAATAGACGTTGCATGGGTTCCCGGAGCATTTGAAATTCCGCTTATAGCATCAAAAATGGCTAAAAGCGGTAAATATGATGCTGTAATCTGTCTCGGAGCAGTAATCAGGGGCAGTACGTCGCATTATGATTATGTATGCAGTGAAGTATCAAAGGGCATTGCAAGCGTATCAATGAACAGCGATATTCCGGTAATGTTCGGAGTTCTTACAACAGATACTATTGAACAGGCTATTGAACGTGCAGGCACTAAGGCAGGGAACAAGGGATATGACTGTGCATTGGGTGCAATCGAAATGGTAAATCTTATCAGAGAGATTGAGGCTTAATGAAAAATCTGATTTTTGACTATGACGGAACTATTCACAACTGTATGAAGATATATAAGCCGTCATTTCTTAAAGCCTGTGAATATCTTGAACAGAATGGAAAAATTGAAAAAAATACATATACCGATAAACAGATTTCATACTGGCTCGGATTCAGCGGAGATGATATGTGGAGAATGTTCCAGCCTAATCTTGAACAGGAATGGCGTGAAAAGGGAAGAAAGTTAATCGGTCAGGAAATGGCAATGCACCTTGATAATGGTGATGCAAGTCTTTTTGACGGTGCGGAAACTGTGCTTTCTGAATTAAAATCAAAAGGATATACTCTTATATTTTTAAGCAACTGCCGTGAAGTATATCAGCAGAGGCATACGAAAAAGTTCGGACTTGACAGATTTTTTGATTATTTTTACTGTGCCGAAACTTATAATTTTATTCCTAAATATGAAATTTTCCATAAGTTTATAAAAAACTCTCATGAAGGTGATTTTATCGTAATCGGAGACAGATTCCACGATATTGAAACAGCAGTGAAAAATAATCTGAAATCGGTCGGCTGTGCATACGGTTACGGAAATTCCGATGAACTGAAAAATGCCGATATTATTATCAATGATATATCAGAACTTCCGGAAGCTCTGGAAAAACTTGAGGGCGGTCACTAATGACCGCCCTCAATCTTACTTCATATTTCTCTTGACGTTGTAAGGAAGAAAATCCTTTATATATTCAAGTATTTTTTCATCGGGAGCAAATATAAGCCTTGTTTTCCCGTATTTGTCACACTCAAAATCAGCATAGTATTCATGAGATGCAATATTATCCGAACTTATAACAGTAGTCAAATCATCAGAATCAGCTATATCTTCCGAATATTTTCCGAAATCTGTAAATTTTCTTACATCTGCTGAAAGAAGTTCAACCCTTTTACGTTTTGCAATAATCTTGTCAATATCAAGTTCACCGTTAGTAAAAGTATATTCGTATTCAACATATGTTGAAGTTCCGAGAAAATACGTAAGATAGCCTGTGCCTCCGGCAAGAAGAAGCATTATAATTGATATTGGGGAACCCATTTTCAGCACAGCAAGTATAACCAGAACTATTGTTATAAATATTCCGCCTCCGTAAATAAGATACTTTTTCATTCTGTCAGACGATGTGTCCTCACGTTTAACAAGCTGTTCAGCAAAGCTGTCCATAATTTAAAAATCTCCTTTCAAAAAATATTTATTATATCATAACATATTTTTTTGAAAAATTCAAGAAAACCTCTTGATTTTTTTTTATTTTGAGTGTATAATATTATTCAGACAACACAATGACTGAGAGAGTAGGTATACAGAGATTTCAAAGAGAGAATCCGTCACCGGCTGAAAGCGGATTTATTTCAAAATATACTGAAGTTCACTCACGAGTGGCACTGTTGAAATGTTTTTTCAGATTAGGCGGTGACGTAGGTCTGCGTTAAAGACAAGAGAGTATCGGCTCTCCTGACTGATGGGTGGTTTAAAAGCAGAATTTTTTTAATAAAGTTCTGTCCTGTTGGACAGGACTTTTTTGTCGTATACTAAATTAAATCTATTATGAGGTGATAAAATGAAAGAACAGCTCGAAAAAATTGAAGCCCTTGCCAAAGAGGAACTCAATTCCTGCAAGGAAATCAAGGCTCTTGATGATTTAAGAGTAAAATATCTCGGAAAGAAAGGCGAACTTACTGCAATTTTAAAGCAGATGGGTAAGCTTTCCGCCGAAGAAAGACCGGTTATAGGTCAGCTTGCAAACAAAGTACGTGCAGATATTGAACAGGCTATTACTGAAAAAGTTGCTGTACTTAAAGCTGATGCACAGGCTGAAAAAATCAAAGCAGAATCTATCGATATTACTCTGCCCGGAAAAAAACAGTCTCTCGGCAAGCTCCACCCTATGACAGTAGTCGAAAACGAAATCAAGGATATTTTCATGGGTATGGGATTCAATATTGCTGACGGCCCTGAAATCGATGACGATTATCATGTTTTTGAAGCTCTCAATCTTCCTCCCGACCACCCTGCAAGAGATACTCAGGATACATTCTATATAACAGATAATATACTTCTCCGCACACAGACATCATCGGTACAGGTTCACGTTATGGAAACTCAGAAACCGCCTATAAGAATTATTTCTCCCGGCAGAGTTTACCGTTCAGATGCCGTTGATGCTACTCATTCCCCGCTTTTCCACCAGATTGAGGGTCTTGTAGTTGACAAGGGAATAACTATGTCCGACCTTAAAGGTACTCTTGAAATGCTTATGAAGAAAATTTATGGTAATAACTGTAAACTGCGTTTCAGACCGCACCACTTCCCGTTTACAGAGCCAAGCTGTGAAGTTGATATAAGCTGTTTCAACTGCGGAGGAAAAGGCTGTTCAATGTGCAAGGACGAGGGATATATTGAACTTCTCGGAGCTGGTATGGTTCACCCGAAAGTTCTCGAGGGCTGTGGCATAGACAGTAATATATATTCCGGCTTTGCGTTTGGTCTCGGTCTTGAAAGAATGGTTATGGGACGTTATGACATCAACGACCTCAGACTTCTCTATGAGAACGATTTGAGATTCCTTGAACAGTTCTGATTAAATACAGGAGGTAAGATTTATTATGAATTTATCAATGAAATGGCTTTCGGATTATGTAAAAGCCGATATGCCGATAAAAGATTACTGCCACGCTCTTACAATGAGTGGTTCAAAGGTTGAATCCTTTGAAGTCGAGGGCGAAAATATAAAAAATGTTGTAGTGGGAAAAATTCTTTCAGTAGTTCCTCACGAAAATTCCGACCACCTTGTAGTATGTCAGGTTGAAGTCGGAAAGGGTTCCCCCATACAGATTGTAACAGGAGCTTCAAACGTAAATGCAGGTGATATTGTTCCCGTAGCTCTTGACGGTTCAACACTTCCGAACGGAGTAAAAATCAAAAAGGGTAAGTTAAGAGGGGTTGAAAGTAACGGTATGCTCTGTTCACTCGGAGAACTCGGACTTAACAAGCATGATTTCCCTTATGCAATTGAGGACGGTATTTTCATAATACAGGAGGACTGCGAAATCGGTCAGGATATTCAGTCTGCAATCGGTCTGAATGATACTTCCGTAGAATTTGAAATAACATCAAACCGCCCCGACTGTTTAAGCGTTATCGGACTTGCAAGAGAAACTTCCGCAACATTCAATACACCCCTTAATGTTCCTGTACCGTCATTCAAGGGAGTTGACGGCGATATTGATTCAATGCTTAAAGTCAATATCCACAATACAGAAAAATGTAAGAGATACTGTGCAGGTATCGTTAAGAACGTTAAAATTGAACCCTCTCCTCGCTGGATGCGTGAAAGACTCCGTGCAAGCGGAGTAAGACCGATTAATAATTTCGTAGATATAACAAATTATGTTATGCTTGAATACGGTCAGCCTATGCATGCATTTGATTTGAGATATGTTGACGGTGCTGAAATAAATGTGCGAAATGCAGTAAACGGCGAAAAAATTACTACTCTTGACGGCGTAGAGCGTGAACTTTCAGACGATATGCTTGTTATAGCAGATAAGAATAAGCCCGTAGCTGTTGCCGGAATTATGGGCGGAGAATACAGCGGTATTATGGAAGATACAAATACAGTTGTATTTGAATCGGCATATTTTGAACCGATACAGGTAAGACGTACATCTAAAAAACTGAAACTCAAAACTGATGCGTCATCAAGATACGAAAAAGGTGTAGACCCTCTTATAAGCATGACATGTCTTGAAAGAGCATTCCAGCTTGTTGAGGAACTCGGTGCAGGCGAAGTTGTGAGAACTGTTATTGATAAGGATTACACTGACAAAACTCCCGCAAGCGTTGAATTTAATCCGGAATGGATAAATAATTTCCTCGGAACTGATATTCCCGAATCCGATATGATTGAGTATCTCGAAAGACTTGATTTTAAAGTTGAAAACGGAAAAGTTATTGCACCGTCATTCAGAATTGATATAGAGTGCAAGGCGGATATTGCAGAGGAAGTCGCAAGAATTTACGGCTACAACAATATTCCCTCAACGGAATTTAAAGGAGTTGCAACAGCTGAACTTACTCCGGAACAGAAATTCACAAAGAAACTTGAAAATATTATAGTGGGACTCGGATATTACGGAATAGCAACATTTTCATTTGTTTCCCCGAAAACTCTCGATAAAATAGGACTTCCGGCAGACAGTAAGCTCAGAAATGTTGTAAAAATTTCAAATCCTCTCGGAGAAGATACAAGCGTTATGAGAACCACAACACTCCCCTCAATGCTTGAAGTTCTTGCTACTAACTATAATTACAGAAATCCTGTCGCAAAGCTTTACGAAATAAGCAAGGAATATATTCCCGTTGAAGGAAAAGAACTTCCTGACGAACCTCAGAGACTTACTCTCGGAATGTACGGCGGTGACGTTGATTTCTATGATATAAAGGGTACTGCCGAAAAGCTTCTTGAATCACTTAATATACATGATGTTGAATATGTAAGAGCATGCGATTCAGATGCTTTCGATGAAACTGTTGCACTCCACCCCGGAAGAAGTGCTGTTATACTCAAGGACGGAACTGAACTCGGATATATAGGCGAACTTCACCCGAACATTCAGGAAACATACGGCTTTAATACAAAGGTATATGTTGCAAAGTTCAACATTCCGGAACTTATGCAGTCAGCAGATACAAAGATAACTTATAAGCCGTTGCCGAAATTCCCTGCAATTACAAGAGATTTAAGTATAATCTGCGATGATGAAATACCTTCCGCAAAGCTTGAAGCTATTATCAAGAAATCTGTCGGAAAAATTCTTGAAAAGGTTACACTTTTCGATGTTTACAAGGGCAAGCAGATTGCAGACGGCAAAAAGAGTATATCCTATTCAATATCAATGCGTTCACATGACGGAACTCTTAAAGATGAACAGGCTGAAAGTGCTATGAAAAAGGTTATAAAGGCTCTTGCCGAAATAGGTGCGGAACTCCGTATGTAATATTAA
>JAEDMB010000076.1 GCA_016303235.1 Oscillospiraceae bacterium | reverse complement strand
GGAAATTATAAAATCTGTGACGATTTGTCACTTCTTCCGAAAGCAAAATACTGCTTTGAAGTCAAATCCGACCGCAACGGAACTATATCGGAAATAAACAGCGAGGAAATCGGAATGACTTCACTTTTGCTTGGTGCGGGCAGAATTACCAAAAATCAGCCTGTTGACCCTACTGCCGGAATTATTCTCAATTGCAGAAAAGGCGATGAAGTCCACAAGGGCGATTTGCTTATGACTCTTTATTCATCAAAAACTCCGGATTTTTCCGCTTCAGAAAAGAGAGCGTTAAATTCAATGAAAATTATGTGAAATCTTTATAATTTATCTTGACGTTTTTTGTCGTATGTGGTATAATATATACATCTTAATTATTTAATATATCAGGAGGATTTTTTATTATGGGATTTTTCGATAAACTCAAAGATATGGCTGGCGATGCCGGCGACGCTATTTCAAAAGGTGCTAAAAACGTAAGTGACAGCTCCAAAAAAATGGTTGAAAAAACTAAGCTCAAAAACAAAATTTCAAAGCTCGAAGAAGACATTGAAAAAAAATACACCGAAATCGGCAAGCAGTATTTCAAAATCAATTCTGCTAACCCCTCTGAAGAATATGCCGATATGGTAAACTTCATTATTGAATCACAGGCTAAAATCGCTGAAATTCAGACTGAAATCGTTGCTATGGATAATAAATACCTCTGCCCTACATGCGGTGCAGGTATCCCCGAAAATGCTAAATTCTGTTCAGCTTGCGGTGCAAAATTTGAAAAACCTGTTACTTCCGATTCCGCAAATACTTCTTCAAAATGCCCTAAATGCGGTGCGGATATTGATGCCGGTGCTAAATTCTGTACATCATGCGGTGCTAAATTCGATGACGGAAACACAATTTCATCTGATGATATTGAAATAATCGGCTGATTTATATAAAAATATCACTAATCAGACGAATTATATTGTTATTAACGATAAAAAAATTAAAAACACTTGACAAATCTGCTTTTATGTTGTAGAATAAATACATCAAGTGAATACTTAATCAATATTGAAACAATGGCGTTTCGGTTGTAAAAACTATTATTTACAGTCGAAATGCCTTTTTTTATTCAAGGAGGATATATTATGTCAGAAAATAATCAGTCAGTTGCAGAATATTTTGGCTGTAACGTATTCAGTGATTCCATTATGAGAGCAAGACTCCCTAAAAATATCTATAAATCAGTTATGAAAACCAAAAAATTCGGCGTTCCGCTTGAACAGTCCGTTGCTGATGTTGTTGCAAATGCTATGAAGGACTGGGCTGTCGAAAAGGGTGCTACTCACTATACTCACTGGTTCCAGCCTATGACAGGTGTTACTGCTGAAAAGCACGATTCATTTATTTCACCTACTCCTGACGGAGGTATCATTCTTGAATTTTCCGGCAAGGAACTTGTAAAGGGTGAACCTGATGCATCTTCTTTCCCGTCAGGCGGTCTGAGAGCTACTTTTGAGGCAAGAGGATATACTGCATGGGACCCGACTTCAAATGCATTCATTAAAGACGGCACTCTCTATATTCCTACTGCTTTCTGCTCATATACAGGCGAAATTCTTGACAAGAAAACTCCTCTCCTCCGCTCTATGGAAGTAGTAAGTGAACAGGCTCTCCGTATTCTCAGACTTTTCGGAAATACTACCGCTACAAGAGTTACTACAACAGTAGGCCCTGAACAGGAATACTTCCTTGTTGATAAAAAATATTTCGACCAGCGTGAGGATTTGGTTATAACAGGCAGAACACTTTTCGGTGCAAAGCCTCCGAAGGGTCAGGAACTTGAAGACCACTATTTCGGAAACATCAAGCAGAGAGTTTCAGACTATATGAAGGATTTGGATAAGGAACTCTGGAAACTCGGAATCTATGCAAAGACAAAACACAACGAAGTTGCTCCGGCACAGCACGAGCTTGCTCCGGTATTTACAACTTCAAATATAGCTGCTGACCACAATCAGCTTACTATGGAAATTATGAAGAAAACTGCTCTCAAGCACGGTCTTGTATGCCTTCTTCACGAAAAGCCTTTCGCAGGTGTAAACGGTTCAGGTAAGCATAATAACTGGTCAATTTCATCAAATGACGGTCAGAATCTTCTCGACCCCGGAGATACTCCTCAGGATAATATGCAGTTCCTCACATTCCTTTGTGCAATTATAAAGGCTGTTGATGAATATGCTCCTCTCCTCAGACTTTCCGCTGCGTCTGCCGGTAACGACCACAGACTTGGTGCCAATGAAGCTCCTCCGGCTATAATCTCAATGTTCATAGGCAGCGAACTTGAAGGCGTTATCGAAGCTCTCGAAAACGGTACAACTTACAAGAAACCTAACGGCAATGAGGAATTTGTTATCGGTGTTGATGCTCTCCCGAACTTCCCGAAAGATGCTACTGACAGAAACAGAACTTCTCCGTTTGCATTCACAGGAAATAAATTTGAATTCAGAATGCTCGGTTCTGCTGATTCAATTTCATGTACAAATACTATTCTTAATACAATCGTTGCACAGGTTCTTGATGAATTTGCAACTATCCTTGAAAAGGCTGATGATTTCGACAAGGCTCTCAAGGAACTCCTTGTTAAAACTATCAAGGAACACAAGAGAATTATCTTCAACGGCAACGGCTACTCCAACGAATGGCTTGAAGAGGCTGAAAGACGTGGACTTCCGAACCTCGTTTCAACTGTTGATGCTCTCCCGAAATATACAGAGGAAAAATATGTTTCAATGTTCGAGAAATTCAAGGTATATTCCGCTAAGGAAATCAGGTCAAGAACTGAAATTCTTCTCGAAAATTACAGCAAGGTTATCAACATTGAAGCTCTTACAATGCTTGATATGGTAAAGAAACAGATTCTTCCGGCTTGTATTTCATATACAAAGACTCTTTGCGATTCCGCAATTTCAAAGGATACAGTAGGCATTGATTCATCTGTTGAAAAGTCAATGGCATCAAAGATTTCATCACTTACTGCAAGTATCGTAAATGAAGTCAAGGCTCTTGATGAAAAGGTTATCTCCGCTCAGGACTGCGAAGAAGGCGAATCTATGGCAAGATTTTACAGAGATGAAGTATTCACACAGATGCAGACTCTCAGAGCCTCCGTTGATGAATGTGAAATGTGTATTCCCGAATCTGAATGGCCTCTGCCTTCATACACAAAACTTCTCTTTACAGTTTGATTTCTCCCCATTTTTATCCCTTATAACAATTCCCCTCTTGAAAAAGAGGGGGATTTTTTTATGAAAAATACTATATAAAATATAAAAGGGCGACCATTGAGTCGCCCATAAAAATATTACTTATTATTTTTTTCCTTGTTTTCAACTGATGCTCTTATGAAATCAGCAAATAATTTGTGTGGCTTGTTCGGTCTTGATTTAAATTCGGGGTGGAACTGTACTCCGACAAACCACGGGTGGTCTTTAATTTCTATAATTTCAACAAGACGTTCATCAGGTGAAAGACCTGCTATTGAAAGTCCCTTTTCAGTAAGTATAGTTCTGTAAGCGTTGCAGAATTCCCAGCGGTGGCGGTGACGCTCATATATAAGCTGGTCAGTATATATTTTCTTAACAAGTGAATCATCAGCAAGCTTGCAGGGATAAAGTCCGAGTCTCATTGTACCGCCCTTATTTGTTATATCTTTCTGACCTTCCATTATATCTATAACGTTATGTTTTCCGTCCTTGTCAAATTCAGATGAATTTGCGTCAGTAATTCCTGCAACATTTCTTGCAAATTCTACGACAGCCATCTGCATTCCGAGACAAATTCCGAAAAGAGGTATTTTATTTACTCTTGCATAGTGAATAGCCTCAATCATACCTTCAATGCCACGGTCGCCAAATCCACCAGGAACTATAATTCCGTCACAGCCTGAAAGCATTTCATCAACTGTATCAGTATTGATTTCTTCAGAATTAATCCAGAGTATTTCAACATTTGCATCGTTATTTATACCGCCGTGTCTGAGAGCCTCAGCAACTGAAAGATATGCGTCAGGGAGTGCAACATATTTTCCTACAAGTCCGATTGTTACTGTCTTATGGGCATTTTTCTGACGTTCAACCATAGCTGTCCATTCTTCGAGGTCGGGCTTTCTGTTTTCAAGATGAAGATGATGACATACACAGTCTGCAAGACCTTCATTTTCAAGCCACAGCGGAACTTCATAGAGTGACGGAGCAGTCATATTCTGAATAATATCTTCTCTGCGGACATTACAGAAAAGACTTATTTTTTCTGCCATATCTTCCGGAATTTCAAGCTCTGTACGGCATACTATAACATTGGGCTGAATACCTATTGACAAAAGCTCTTTTACTGAATGTTGTGTAGGCTTGGATTTGAGTTCATTTGAACCGCTTATAAACGGCAGGAGAGTTACATGAATATACATTGCATTTTCACGTCCTACTTCTCCTACAAACTGTCTTATAGCCTCAAGAAAAGGAGTACTTTCAATATCGCCTACTGTACCGCCTATTTCAGTAATAACAACATCGGTTTCAGTTTCTTTTCCGACACGGTAAATTCTTTCCTTTATCTCGTTTGTTATATGAGGAATTACCTGAACAGTACCTCCGAGATAGTCGCCACGTCTTTCCTTGTTGAGAACAGTCCAGTATATTTTACCTGTTGTTACATTGGAATTTACAGAAAGATTTTCGTCAACGAATCTTTCATAGTGACCTAAATCGAGGTCAGTTTCAGCACCGTCATCAGTAACGAAAACTTCACCGTGCTGATAAGGACTCATAGTTCCGGGGTCAACGTTGATATAAGGGTCAAACTTCTGAATAGTTACTTTATAGCCTCTTGCTTTGAGAAGCCTTCCGAGAGATGCAGCAGTAATTCCCTTTCCGAGTCCTGAAACGACTCCTCCTGTAACAAAAACATATTTTATAGGCATATAATTAAACCTCCATATTTTAATAAGTTCTGTAAAAACATATCAATATCTATTTTACTATTTTTTTTTCAAAATTGCAATAGCAAAATTCAATTTTTTTGGTATTCCGATTTATTTTAATAAATTAATATAAAATATTTTTTGGAAATTCCGTTGACTATTTTCAAGGTGTATGTTAAAATTATATTTGACAAATAATTTCTGATTTTTTAAAAGGAGTTTTTTTTATGGCTAAAAAAAGCGAAATAAATTATATCTGGACTGATAAAAAACGTACATTTTTAGGACTTCCTATTTCTTTTACAAGATATTTCCTGACAGAAAAGAAATTTATATCAAGAGTCGGATTTTTAAGCATTACTGAAGAAGAAATCGACCTTTATAAAATTACCGATAAAAAGCTTACTCTCTCATTCGGTCAGCGTATATTCGGCTGTGGCAGTATTACCATATACAGCCGTGACACCGACACGCCCAGTACGATGATTAAAAGCATTAAGAATCCCCGAAAGGTTCTTGAACTTCTCGATAAAAACATTGAAATTCAGCGTGACAAGTACCGCACAAGAGGCCGTGACCTTATCGGTAATGATTACTTTGATAATGATGATGACGATGACAATACCTGAAAGAAAGGAATTTGAAAATGCTTTCATTTATAACAGAAAAACAATCCTGCTGGGACAGACTAAAAGCTGAAAAGCGTCCTATTTTTATGTAC
Organism: Oscillospiraceae bacterium; assembly: GCA_016303235.1. GTDB lineage: Bacteria > Bacillota > Clostridia > Oscillospirales > Ruminococcaceae > Ruminococcus. Next base: position 3,222 of record JAEDMB010000076.1, on the reverse strand, counting down.
GGAATGGGCGACGGGGCTTTAAAAATTATGTCTGTATTCAAAAAGAAAAATATAACTCTTTCCGGAATTTTCGCAAGCGATGAATTTGTAAGAGGTCATTCCTTTGAGGGATTCCGTGTGCATAGCTTATCAGAAATAGAAAGCTATGTGAGCGATTTTGTAGTAGTTCTTGCTTTCGCAGCGGGTTATCAGTCACTTGTTGACAAAATTCATGAAATTGCATCAAGGCATGCTCTTTATGTTCCTGATGTTCCTGTTGCGGGCGGAGGTCTTTTCACTTATGAATACTGCTGTGAAAATGCTGAGGAAATTCAGAAAGTATATGACATGCTTGCCGATGACTTCTCAAGAAAAGTTTACGCAAATATTATTAATTTCAAGATAAGCGGAAAAATTGAATACCTTTCAGCAGTAACTACTCCGAAATCCGAAATATACAGAAAAATTGTCAAACCCGGTCTGAATGAACTTTATGTTGATTTGGGAGCATACAACGGTGATACTATTGAGGAATTTCTTGATTATACCCGTGGCAGATACCTCGGAATTTATGCTCTTGAACCTGATAAAAAGAATTTTAAAAAACTCTGCAAGAACATTAACGGTCTTAAGCATATTTTCGCATATAACTGTGCCGTATGGTGCAAGGATACGGAACTTCCCTTTGCTACAAAAGCCGGCAGACAGTCATCAGTATCCGCTAACGGTTCACTCATAGAGGCTCGCTCCGTTGACAGTATTCTCGGAGGTCAGACGGCTACTCTTATTAAAATGGACGTTGAAGGCTCGGAACGTGAGGCTATATGGGGTGCATGTCAGACTATTGCACACCATGCTCCTAAGCTTATGGTCTCTCTCTATCACAGAAATGAAGATATTTTTAAACTTCCTCTGCTTATAAAAAGCCTTAATCCGAATTACAGTTTATATATCAGGCATCAGCTTTATATTCCGGCTTGGGAAACTAATCTTTATGCAATTTAAAACAAAATCGGGCGAACAATGTTCGCCCTTTTATTTTTTTATATAAGCTTGCGTTCATCACAGTATTCACATTCAAGCAAAGTATCGTTATTACTGCGGAAACTCTTGGGGAGATATGTTTCCGACTGCGTGATACATCTCGGATTTGAACAGCATATTCCGGAATATACTTTTCCTTTGAGAAGTTCAGAAGGATTCTGATTTTTGATTATTGTCATTATGAGAGCCATTCTTGCAAATACGCCGTTTTTTGCCTGCTTGAAATACAATGCACGTGGGTCATTGTCTACTTCGTTTGTAATTTCATCAACTCTCGGGAGAGGGTGAAGTACAGCCAAATCGTGCTTTGCATGAGTCATTTTCTTTGTATCAAGTATATATGTATCCTTCTGTGCAAGGTATTCAGCCTCACTTGAAAAACGTTCTTTCTGGATTCGTGTCATATAGAGAACATCAAGACTTCCTATAACTTCATCAAGCGAAGATACTTCCTCAAAAGTACAGCCGTTTGCAACGATTATATCCTTAACGTATGACGGCATTTTTAACTGCGGAGTGGAAATAAATATAAACTTGTTTCCTTCAAAACAGCTCATAGCCTTGCAGAGTGAATGAACTGTTCTTCCGTAAATCAGGTCACCGCAGAGACCTATTGTCAGATGGTCAAGCCTGCCCTTTTCGACTTTGAGGGTTACAAGGTCAGTGAGAGTCTGTGTAGGGTGAAGATGACCGCCGTCACCGGCATTGATTACAGGACAGCCGGCTGTAAGTGCTGCCGCCTTTGCCGCACCTGCAACAGGGTGACGTATTACAAGGACATCTGAATAACTGCTTACTATTTTCGTTGTATCTTTAAGAGTTTCTCCTTTTGATACTGAAGATGTTGCGGGATTGTCAAAACCTATTATTTTTCCTCCGAGTCGGAGCATTGCTGTCTGAAATGACATCTGTGTTCTTGTTGACGGTTCATAAAAGAGAGTTGCCATAATTTTTCCGTCACATTCATGTGCATATTTTTCGGGATTTTTTCTTATATCGACTGCAAGGTCTGCAATGCCGTTCCACCATTCAACGGGATAGTCACTCAAATCGATGAGATGCTGATATTCAGAATACATAATTTTGAACCTCCATAATTTTTTATAATCAAAGCACATTTGTGCCGTTTATAATCATTTCAAATTTTATTCCAAGAAACATTGATGCCTTTTTACAGAGCAACATTCTTTGCAGAAAGATTTCAAAATATTCAAGAACTGATGATATTTTTGTATCTATTTTCAGTTCAAGAACTATTGAACTTTTGTCACTGCTGAATTTTAATTCAGAAAGTTCAACGGCATAATTTACACGGTCGTGTATATCAAAAGTAAGCAAATCGGAATTTCTCACACGGCTTCTGCGTACATCGGTTTTATCCGCTATTATAAGCGATGCGGAAATCGGGTCAAGAGGCTGACCCGTTCCCTCGTCATGATTTCCTATTGCGGATATTATGGAACATATTTCATTTGCCGGCATACTTAAATTATCAAGAAGTCTGAATGCCATAACTGCTCCGCTCTGTGCATGGTCAATACGGTTTATAACGTTTCCTATATCATGCATTATACCTGCAATTCTTGCAAGCTCAACAGTACGTTCATCGTATCCCAGCTCGGAAAGAATCATTCCCGCTGTCTGCGATACTTTTTCAACATGTGCAAATGAATGTTCAGTAAATCCCTGTGCCTCAAGAGCCTTGTCGGCACGGCGGATATATTCCATTATATCGGGATTCTGCTTGATGTATTTGTATGTTACAATACTTGCCATATAACCTCCGGATTAATCAGTATATTTTCCGTCATTTTCAAAATAGACCTTATACCATACAAGGAATATAAATACAGTCCATATTTTACGGCTGTTATCAGCCTTGCCGTCCCTGTGGTCATCAAGAAGTCTGACAAGAAGTTCAGTATTGAAAAATTTCTTTGAACTTTCACTCTCAAAATGTGAACGCACTATATTATAATACTTATCCTCTTTAAGCCATACTCTTATCGGTACCGGGAAACCGAGTTTTTTCTTTGCGGAAGTCTTTGCAGTTTCTTTCGGGGTATCCTTTTTAGATGCAAGACGCATTGCGTATTTTGTAATATATGGTGTATCTCCGTTTGATGATGCTGTATGCGATACCCTGTATCTTCTCGGAATACGCTGTGCAAGTGACATAATTTCCTTGTCAAGAAACGG
>JAEDMB010000075.1 GCA_016303235.1 Oscillospiraceae bacterium | reverse complement strand
GGTTCTTCGGGAATCGGAAAAACTACGGTTGCAAGAATTATCGCCGAAAACTGCGGAATGTCACTCCATAAGCTCAACGGCACTACCGCTTCCGTATCGGATATAAAGGATATTATATCTCAGATAGGAACTTTCGGAAGTGTGAACGGAATACTGCTTTATCTTGATGAAATCCAGTATCTTAATAAAAAGCAACAGCAGACACTTCTTGAATATCTCGAAAACGGCGATATAACTATGATTGCATCAACTACTGAAAATCCGTATTTTTCAGTGTATAATGCAATAATCAGCAGATGTACAGTGTTTGAGTTCAAACCTGTATCAGCGGAGGAAATTATTCCCGCAATAAAAAGAGCGTTTGCGATATGTGCGGACGGTTGCGAAATAGTAGTGAACGATAAAATTATCAGCGATATTGCATACGGTTGCGGAGGAGATGTCCGCAAAGCTATGAATACGGTTGAATTAAGTGTGAACTGCGGTGATTATCGTGACGGAAAAATATATATATCCGATGAAGATGTGAGTATGCTTACACAACGCAGTAATATGAATTACGACCGTGACGGTGACAGGCATTATGATATATTATCGGCATTGCAGAAATCTATAAGGGGTTCTGATGAAAATGCGTCACTGCATTATATGGCAAGGCTGATTGATTCAGGGGATATAATATCGCTTTCAAGGAGACTTCTTGTTATAGCATCGGAGGATATAGGACTTGCGTATCCGCAGGCAATGCCGATAGTCAAAGCGTGTGTCGACAGTGCATTACAGCTCGGACTTCCCGAAGCGAGAATACCTCTTGCCGAAGCGGTAATACTTCTTGCAACTGCTCCGAAGTCAAACAGTGCATATCTTGCAATAAACAAGGCTCTTGACGATTTGCATAAATGCGGTACGCTTGATTTTCCACGCCATTTGCAGAATAATCACTTTGACGGAGAGGGTGCGGAAATCAAAGGTCAGAATTATCTTTATCCGCATGATTATCCCAATCACTATGTTAAACAGCAGTATCTTCCGGACGCTATAAAAGACCATGTATATTATAATTTCGGTGACAATAAAACCGAATCGCTTGCTAAACAGTACTGGGAGAAAATAAAATGAAAATATTCTATGAATTAAGCAATTTCTGCTGGAATTTTGTTGAGGAAAATTTTAAAAATACTGATATTGATGTATGGTGTGTTGAAGCTGATGAACTTGCTGACTATGAATATGTTAAAAATAAAACTGCAAACCGCAAATGCATATACTTTGAAAATAAATCTTTCTATAATAATATACTTGAAGGAATTATAACTTATGGACGATTCAGATTTAATATCATAGATTCATTCAGAAAATTAAAAAATCAGTTTGTTCTGGCAATCGGCAAAGATAAAGATATAATAATATTAATTGAAGATTTTTATTATCAGAAAGGATTTCTTGAATTTTTCCGTGAACTTAAAAGTGAAATGAATCTCAATCTGCATATAATAGCACAGGATTATATAAAAGACTGCGAAAGTGAAACTTATCATCAGCTTTTAAGACAAGTGCCATGTCTGAATAATTTCAGCTCTGCATGTATATTTAACTGTGCCGAACTATCCGACATTTTAAAAATAGAATATATGATTGAGGCAGATAAAATTATATGCAGTGAACTTCCAAAAATTATCGGAAAGCTACGTGAAAGAAAATACAGGGGATTTGCTGTTTATAATCATAAAAATCGGAATTATGAACGCTTTTATATTCCTGATGAATATATGATTGATGAAAAAATATCTGATAATTATTTTTATGAAACTGTTTCACCTATGCATGATAAAAAATTCTGCAATCGCCTTAAGGAATATAAAAAGGAATTTGCTAAAAAATACAATATGAGATATAAAGTGCAAGTCTGCAATTATGATAAGCCTTGCAAGGGAACTTGTCTTTACTGTGAAAATGAAGCAACTGAAATGTGGGAAAAGGTTTATAAAAGAAAAAAAATTATAGACAAAAAATTTACTGAATTAAACGGCATAGAGCGACTTCGTGAAAATACAGACGGCTCGGGAATACGTTCTCTTGTGCTTATAGGAGGGTGTCCGCTTAACTGTAAATACTGCGGAAATGCTGAATACAAGGATATTTTTATAGGTTCAAAGGAATTTTCAGTTTCGGAGCTTGGAGAAAGAATAAAAAAAGACGGAATATATTTTGAACAGTCCGGAGGCGGAGTTACGTTCGGAGGCGGTGAACCTCTTTTGTCATCTGAATTTATACTTGAGTTCTGTAAAATATATGATATGTGGAATGTTGATATTGAAACAAGCTTAAATGCTGATTTCTGTCACGTTCAGAGACTTGTTGACTGTATAGACGTGTGGCATATAGATATAAAGGACATGAATCCGGATATTTACATAAGCTATACTGGAAACGACAATTCAAGAGTTATATCAAATCTGAATTTTCTGATTAAAAAAGTATCTCCGGAAAAGCTACACATAAGAGTGCCTGAAATTCCGGATTTCAACAGCGAATCCGATATAAAAAAATCTGTTGGGATTTTAAGCAAAATGGGATTTACAAATATTGAAACATTTAAATATAAAATTTAAATTATTAAAATCCCCTTGACAATTCGTGAAATATATGGTATAATATTAAAAATATTATAAAAGCTGTGACGAGAAGAAGTAGCAGTGCGGATTTGCTTTCAGAGATTTTCCGGCTGGTGAGAGGAAAAACAATCCGGATTGTGAATTACATCTCCGAGCTGATTTTCTGAAATTTTTCAAGTAAGTTAATCCGGATATGCCCGTTAAAGCTATCAAGGCTGATAATTTATCAGTAAACTGAGGTGGTACCACGATTTTTCGTCCTCAGACGGTTTATTTTATGCCGTCCGAGGGCTTTTTTGTTAGAGGGGGGAATTTAAATTTATGAATGGCAATATTGAAACTATTTATCTGCATCTTGACAGTATATCACCCGAGGACTTTCCGGAGGTGGATTATGAATTTTATTCATATTTCAGCGAAAAATACGGATATGCTGAAAACTATGACAGCAACGTACCGGAATGTGTAACTGCTTTTATGATTTTAGAGGACTGGTATGGCTGTTGGTTCAGAAGCGGAGTCTGGACATTCTATGAATACTATGCCGGAAAAAAAGCACTTAAGATTACAGCGGATTTTCTGAAAAAATATGCGGATAAAGAAATGTCAGATATATTTGAATCCGGCATACATGAATATAATAATCCAGAATATAAAAATTCTGATTATCCGCAGGAATGGATTGACGAATCAGAAAAAATTGATTTCTGGATTGAAAAGCGTGAAAAGGAAATTTTCAGTTTTCTTGAAAAAATTCTGATTGACAATAAAAAAGAAATATGCGGAAAAACCAATACAACGCTTATGGATTCAATATAATTTAAATAAGGAGAGATTTTTAAAATGACTACATTTGAAGAACTTAAAAGACGAGGACTTCTTGCACAGCTTACTGATGAAAAGGAAATCGAGGAGCTTATAAATACAGGAAAAGCTACATTTTACATCGGATTTGACCCTACTGCTGACAGTTTGCACGTTGGTCACTTTATGGCTCTTTGTCTTATGAAGCGTTTACAGATGGCAGGCAACAAGCCGATAGTATTAATAGGCGGTGGAACTGCTATGATTGGCGACCCTTCCGGTAAAACCGATATGCGTAAGATGATGACTCCCGAAACTATTCAGCATAATGTTGACTGTTTCAAAAAGCAGATGAGCCGTTTTATTGATTTTTCGGAAGATAAAGCTATAATTGTAAATAATGCGGACTGGCTTATGAATCTTAACTATATTGAACTTCTCCGAGATGTCGGAGCTTGTTTCAGTGTCAACAGAATGTTGACTGCCGAATGTTACAAACAGCGTATGGAAAGAGGTCTTTCTTTCCTCGAATTTAACTATATGATTATGCAGAGCTATGATTTTCTTGAATTATACAAGAGATACGGCTGTAATATGCAGTTCGGAGGCGATGACCAGTGGAGCAATATGCTTGGCGGTACTGAACTTATCCGCCGTAAGCTCGGCAAGGACGCTTACGCTATGACTATAACACTTCTTCTCAATTCAGAGGGAAAGAAAATGGGTAAAACCGAAAAGGGTGCAGTATGGCTTGACCCCGAAAAAACTACTCCATATGATTTCTTTCAGTACTGGAGAAACGTTGCCGATGCCGATGTTATCAAGTGTCTGAAAATGCTTACATTTGTACCGATTGAAGAAATCGAGGAAATGGAGAATAATATGGAGGGTGCGGAATACAATAAGGCTAAGGAACTCCTTGCATACGAACTCACAAAGCTTGTACACGGTCAGGAGGAGGCAGACAAGGCTCTTGAATCTGCTAAAAATATATTCAGCGGTGCAGGAGTAAGCGAAAATATGCCTACTACTGAACTTACTGCCGATGACCTTGCAGACGGTCAGATAGGACTTCTTAATCTTCTTGTAAAAACAAAGCTCTGCCCGTCAGTTTCAGAGGCAAGACGACTTGTACAGCAGGGCGGTATTACTGTAAACAACGAAAAAATATCAGACCCTAAAACATTCCTCAGTATCGACGGAGAAGTTATCATAAAGAAAGGCAAAAAGATTTATCACAAGGTTATTATGAAATAATAACATACAGAAAGGAGACTTTCTTAATTGTACGAAAATAAACTTGATGAAGTACCCGTTAAAGCCGTACTTGCTTCAGTAGATACAGGCGAATTTGATGCAGAAACATCTATGAAAGAACTCGCTGAACTTGCACAGACTGCTAATGCAGAAGTTGTCGGAACGGTAATTCAGAAAAAAAACGAATATGATTCCGCAACGTGTATGGGTTCTGGACGACTTGAGGAACTCAAAGGACAGATTGAGGAACTCGGTGCGGAAATTCTGATATTCGACCATGAGCTTACCGGAGTACAGACACGAAACATTGAAAATATCGTCAATATACGTGTAATCGACCGTACTACCCTTATACTTGACATATTCGCTCAGAGGGCAAGAACCAAAGAGGGAAAATTACAGGTTGAACTTGCACAGCAGAAATACAGACTCCCGAGACTTACCGGAATGGGAACTGCCTTGTCACGACTTGGAGGCGGAATAGGTACAAGAGGGCCGGGCGAAACAAAACTCGAAACCGACAAGCGTCATATCCGAAAAAGAATATCATATCTTGAGGAAGAACTCCGGAATCTTAAAAAACACCGTGATTTTTCACGTTCAAGACGTAAAAAGGACGGTATACTTTGCGTTGCGGTTGTGGGATATACGAATGTAGGAAAATCCACTCTGCTTAATTCATTAACCGATGCGGGAGTGCTTGCGGAAAATAAACTCTTTGCAACTCTTGATATAACCTCCCGTGCGTTGGAACTCCCTGACGGCAGAACCGTTATGCTTATAGATACAGTAGGACTTATAAGCCGACTGCCCCACAATCTCGTTGAGGCGTTTAAATCCACTCTTGAGGAGGCATGTTCCGCCGATTTGATACTGCATGTACAGGATTTATCATCTCCGTATATGGACGAACAGGCAGAAGTTGCAAGGAATCTTCTTTCAGAACTTGGCTGTGACGGAATACCGCAGATAAACGTCATGAATAAATGCGATATTGCACTTAATCCCGATATGGTTTTTGAAAACAGTACAACAGTCAGAATAAGTGCAAAGCATAAATACGGCTTTGAAAAACTGCTTGAATGTATATCAGAAAACCTTCCCGAAACCTCTCGCCGTATGAAACTTCTTATCCCTTATTCAGATACTGCTTTTACAAGCAGAATCCGTGCTGAAGGAAAAATCTTTTCTGAAGAATATGCGGAAAACGGCATAATTATTGACGCTCTTGTGGATATAAAGCTTATAAGTCAGGCGGAAAAATTTATGATTTCAGATTAATCCAATTGGTTACAAAATGTTATTTTATCCCCGAATTGTTTACAATTTGAATACAATCAGATAAAATATTGCTTTTAGAGCGTCCAGACGGTTGACAATTTGAATTTTTACTGATAAAATAAATATCGGACGATAATTTTATATTTGTCCGGTATTTTATTTTTACTAAAAGGGAGTGAGGTTGTGAAAAAGAAATTCTGTTACAGGTGCATGAAAGAATATGAAGGAATAGCTTCTGTCTGCCCTGATTGTGGCTATGATAATAATTCGCCTTATGACAATATGTATCTTGCTCCGGGAACTGTTCTTCATAACCGTTATATTGTTGGTGTTCTCCTTAGCTTTAACGGCGAGGGTGCAACATATATTGCTTATGACAAATCGATTGAATGTAAGGTTCTTGTGAGGGAATATATGCCTCTGAATCTGTGTTCAAGAATGGAAAATTCATCTGTTGTAAGCGTTAATTATAACTATCTTGCAAAATATAAATCATTTATGGCTGAATTTTCCGACCTCAACAAGAGCCTTGCAAAGCTCAGAAACAATACAAGTATAAATCAGGTTCTTGATATGTTTCAGGAAAATAATACGGTCTACATAATTTTTGAATATATTGAAGGCTGTAAGCTTATAGATTATTTAAAGGACAATGCCGGAGAGCTTAGCTGGGAACAGGTTGCAAAATTATTTCCACCGCTTTTTACTACAATCGGCATAATTCACAATGAAGGCATTATTCACCGTGCTATAAGTCCTGATACTGTTTATGTTACTTCAAAAGGAGAAGTAAAACTTTCGGGATTCTGTATTTCTTCAGTCCGTACGATTGGCGGAGGTCTTGAACCGGAACTTTTCAGAGGATATGCCTCACCGGAACAGTATTCAAGCAGTACAAGTTCAAGACAGGGTACATGGACAGACGTATACGGAATATCAGCTCTGCTTTACAGAATGATTACAGGCTGTATGCCTACCGAATCCGTTGAACGTCTTGAAAGCGATAACCTCTGCGAACCGCATGTTCTTAATCCGAAAATACCTAAACACGTTTCAAGAGCTATTATGGACGGTCTTAATGTTTCGGGTGCAAACCGCATACAGACTGTGACCGAACTTGTAACACGCCTTTTCAGACCGTCTGATGATGAGGATTCAAGAACACATACAAAAATTATTCCTCCTCTGAATAATTCCTATGATAATACAAGAACATTCAGCAATGAAATTCCTGTTAAGAACCGTCCTGTTTCTGAAAATTACGGAAATCAGAAAAATTATAATAACTATAATTATGATAATAACTATGATTCTGATATTGATATTGAAAATGACGGCACAGAAGAATATGAATATGAAAAAGTCAATACAATTGACCGCATAAAAATCCCCCTTATTATCGGAATACTTTTGTTTGCAATTCTTATGATTCTTGGAATAACTCTTATGAATGTTCTTTCACCACCCTCCGATGATGATGAACCGTCATCAAGCTACGCCTCAATGTCAGATAATATCATCGAGGCTACAACCGAGGAATCCGAATTGACTGAACCTGTTACGGAAGAAAAGCTTGATGCAGTAGTTCCGGATTTGATAAATAAATTTTTTGAGCTTACAGCATCAAAATATCAGGATTTTATAACTCTTGAACCCGAATATGAATATAATGATGATTATGATGAAGGTCAGATTTTCTGGCAGGAATTTGAGGCAGGTTCACTTTTCCACAGTGGCGGAAATATGAAAGTAAAAGTAAGCCTCGGAACTGCATATGCCGTTATTCCTGACTATTCATCATGCACTGTTTCTGAATATGAAACATATCTTCAGAACGCAAAAATTAAAAATTACCAGCTTGTCGAAGAAAATTCCTATGGTTCTCCAAACAGCGTTTTAAGGCTTGAAATTAACGGAAATACGGTTTATTCGGGCGACAAGGTTGACAATTCAAAAGAGGAAAAGCTGATTGTATATTATCAGTCGGCAGTTGTTACCACTGCACCGGTATTCACCGAACCGGAAGAAACCACTATAACTGAAACTGTTGTCGAAACAGAAGAAGTTACGGAACCCGTTCCGGTTGAAACTGAAACTTCTGCCGTAGTTCCCGAAGAAACTCAGCCGGAGGAATCATCTGTTCCCGAAGAAACAAATCCTCCGGAGGAAGATTCTGAAAATTCAGACGAGGACAATACAGAAGAATAATATAAATGACAGTTCAACAGTACCTTCCTGTCACTAAACAAAACCGGGACTTATAACTTATCAAATAATAAGCTGTGCCGGTACGGATAAAAATACGGCACAGCTTTTTTATTCAAGGAGAATTTATTATGTATATATTAAAATCGGAAGCAACATTTGACAGTTCGCATTTTCTCTCCGGATATGACGGCAAATGCAGTAATCTTCACGGACATACATGGAGAGTGCTTGCAGAAATATATTCGGAAAATCTTGTTTCAGAAGGTCAGTGCAGAGGAATGGTTGTTGATTTCGGAGATTTAAAGCGTGAACTGAAAGAACTTGCGGAACAGTTTGACCATACGTTTATATATGAAAAAAATACTCTCAAACCGGAAACAGTATCAGCACTCAAATCGGAAAATTTCAGCCTGACGGAAGTTGATTTCCGACCTACTGCCGAAAATTTTGCACATTATTTTTTTGTAAAGCTTAGCGAAAAGAATTTCCGTGTAAAGCGTGTAAGTGTGTGGGAGACTCCGACAAACTGTGCAGTATATGAGGAATAAAAACTATGTTTAATGTTGCTGAAAAATTCGTGAGCATAAACGGTGAGGGTCAGAGAGCCGGACAGCTTGCAGTATTTATACGCTTTGCAGGCTGTAATCTAAGATGCAGTTACTGCGATACATGGTGGGCGAATGATTTCGGACTGAAAGGCGAAAATCTTACAGCAGAACAGATTCTTGAATATATTCTAAGCACAAAAGTGCATAACGTAACACTTACGGGCGGTGAACCTTTAATGCGTCCGGAAATAGA
>JAEDMB010000074.1 GCA_016303235.1 Oscillospiraceae bacterium | reverse complement strand
CGGGATATATTTTTTTATAATTCTGTTATTTGCGTTTTAAAGCTTACTTCATAGCCTCTTCAACAGCAACTGCACAAGCAACAGTAGCACCAACCATCGGGTTGTTGCCCATACCGATAAGTCCCATCATTTCAACGTGAGCCGGAACTGATGAAGAACCTGCAAACTGAGCATCAGAGTGCATTCTTCCGAGAGTATCAGTCATACCGTATGAAGCAGGGCCGGCAGCCATGTTATCAGGGTGAAGTGTACGGCCTGTACCACCGCCTGAAGCTACTGAGAAATACTTCTTGCCTTTTTCGATACATTCTTTCTTATATGTACCTGCAACAGGGTGCTGGAATCTTGTAGGGTTAGTTGAGTTACCAGTGATAGAAACGTCAACGCCTTCCTTCCACATGATTGCAACGCCTTCTCTGACATCGTTAGCACCGTAGCAGTTTACCTTTGCACGGAGACCTGTTGAATATGACTTACGGAAAACCTCCTTAACTTCGCCGGTGTAGTAATCCATTTCAGTTTCAACGAAAGTAAATCCGTTGATTCTTGAGATAACCTGAGCAGCGTCCTTTCCGAGACCGTTAAGAATTACACGGAGAGGTTTTTTTCTGACCTTGTTAGCCTTTTCAGCGATACCGATAGCACCTTCAGCAGCAGCGAATGATTCGTGACCTGCGAGGAAGCAGAAACAATCTGTTTCTTCTTCGAGGAGCATTTTGCCGAGATTTCCGTGACCGAGACCAACTTTACGCTGATCAGCAACTGAACCAGGAATACAGAAAGCCTGAAGACCTTCACCGATAGCAGCAGCAGCGTCAGCAGCTCTTGTACAGCCCTTCTTTATTGCAATAGCACAGCCTACTGTATAAGCCCACTTTGCATTTTCAAAGCAGATAGGCTGGATACCCTCTGTAATCTTGTAAGGGTCGAAACCTTTTTCCTTGCAGATATCAGCACATTCTTCGATAGAATTGATACCGTATTCAGCGAGCTTTGCAAGAATCTGCTTTTCTCTTCTTTCATATGATTCAAATAAAGCCATTTCTATGTACCTCCCTAATTATTCAGCTCTTGGGTCGATAATCTTTACAGCATCAGCAACTCTGCCGTACTGACCCTTAGCCTTTTCCCATGCAGTATTGGGGTCATCGCCCTTCTTGATGAAGTCTGTGAACTTGCCAAGGCTTACAAACTGATAGCCGATAACGTGGTCTTCTTCGTCAAGAGCGATACCTGTAACATAGCCTTCAGCCATTTCAAGGTAACGAACACCCTTTTTGAGAGTACCGTACATAGTACCAACCTGTGAACGGAGACCTTTTCCGAGGTCTTCAAGACCTGCACCAATCGGGAGACCTTCTTCAGAGAAAGCACTCTGAGTTCTTCCGTAAACAATCTGGAGGAAGAGTTCTCTCATAGCAGTATTGATAGCATCGCAAACGAGGTCAGTATTGAGAGCTTCGAGAACGGTTCTGCCGGGAAGGATTTCAGCAGCCATAGCAGCTGAATGAGTCATACCTGAACAGCCGATAGTTTCAACGAGAGCTTCCTGAATAATACCCTCTTTAACGTTGAGAGTAAGCTTACAGGCACCCTGCTGAGGAGCACACCAGCCTACACCATGAGTAAGACCTGAGATGTCTGTAACTTCCTTAGCTTTAACCCACTTAGCTTCTTCCGGAATCGGAGCAGCACCATGAGCAACGCCCTGTCTGACGGTACACATTTTTTCTACTTCGTTAGAATAAATCATATCAACAAAATACTCCTTTCATGTTTAAGAGCTGAAAGAAAAAAATCTTAAAGCCTTATCATATGATATTAATTATACAATACTTTCACGAAAAAATCAAGTATTTGGAGAAATATTTCCTATTATACAGTTTTTACAATATTTTATAAACCTTTTTGTGCATAACAGAGATTTTTTGAATTTTGCCTGATATCTTCGGAAAATCACTTTAAAGTATGTTATAATATTCAGACAAAATCAATTCTGAAAGGAATGTATTTTTATGAATACTACATTTTTACCGGAAGAAATTATTTACAAAGCCGAGGAACAGTGGATTGCTGAAAAAATTGGTGAACTTTCCGGCGGAAAGTTTAAGGTTTCCGAAAATCAGAAAGAAAAATCTTATCACAAGGAATATCTTCATATCATTGAAAAAAATGAATGGAACAAAATCAATTTTCATTTTGAACTTTACTGGTATAACGGTAAACCACTTTCAAAAGCTGATAAAATAACCGTTTTTGCACATCTTGAAACACAGCATTTAAAAGATACAGAACTTAATCAGAAAGCAAGAGGAAAATTCGGTTTATCTAAGGGAAACACACTTGAAAAGGAAATTATCTTTCCTGATTTCAGCTCCGAGTCAAAAGCAACGGAAACAATAAGGCATATTGTTGAAATACTTAATACAGAAAAATTTCAGAAATATGCCAGAATTGCTGATGAATGTCTGAAAGAATTATTTTAACAAAAGGAATGATATAATATGAACGTAAAAATTTATTCAAGAAAGGAAATTGAAAAACTTCTGAAAGGAGATTTCCCCGAAAATACTGCCGTTATCAGCTTTTATGACCCTGCAATAAAGAGAATCGACAAGGATTATACACACGTTGACTATTCCGGAAAGTGTCAACGTGTATTTTACAGTGAAGTTGATGACCTTGATATAGGATACCTTGGCGAAAAAGGTCTTACATATGATACATATTTTCCGGAGGCTGATGACATAGCAAAATTTATCTATCAGGCATATAATGACGGAATGGATATTATTTGCCAGTGCGAATATGGTCAGAGCAGAAGTGCCGGCTGTGCCTCGGCAATACTTGAACATTTCTATAAATCCGGAATATGGGTATTTGCTGATTACAGATATTATCCGAATCAGGTAATATTTCACAAAATATTTGATGCTCTGGAAAATTACCGTGATTCAATCTGATATGCCGTATCAAGTGCGACCTGCATCATATCTCTGAATGATGTCTGACGTTCTTCGGCAGTCGTTGCAAGATTTCTGAAAGGGCAGTCAGATATTGTAAGTATGCAGAGGGCATTTTTTCCGGAACGCACAGCGTTCATATATAATGATGCTGTTTCCATTTCGACTGCAAGAACTCCCATTTTTTTCCATTCCGCAAGACTTCCGCTTTCGTCATAGAAAGTATCGCTTGAAAGAACGTTTCCGACATGATAATTAAGATTAAGTGATTCGGCAGATTTTACTGCCTCTGATAAAAGCTTATATGATGCAGTCGGGGCATATGTTCCTAAAAGTCCATACTGATTTGCATAATTTGAATTTGTGCTTGCCGACATTGCTATTACAATATCACGGAGATTTACATTGTC
Organism: Oscillospiraceae bacterium; assembly: GCA_016303235.1. Classification (GTDB taxonomy): domain Bacteria; phylum Bacillota; class Clostridia; order Oscillospirales; family Ruminococcaceae; genus Ruminococcus. Next base: position 5,633 of record JAEDMB010000074.1, on the reverse strand, counting down.
GGACAAAGCACCTGCCGTTCCGATTCTGATTATATTATCGACATCGTATTCATTGAAAAGCTCATGGGAATATATTCCCATTGACGGCATACCCATTCCGCTACCCTGAACGGATATTCTTGCTCCTCTGTAAGTACCTGTATATCCGAGCATACCTCTTACTTCATTATAGCATACGGGATTTTCAAGATAGTTTTCAGCAATAAACTTAGCTCTCAAAGGGTCACCGGGCATAAGCACGGTTTTAGCAATATCGCCTTTTTTTGCACTGTTGTGAGGTGTGGACATATTAAACAACTCCTTCTTTTATGATTCTTGCCTCGCCGGAATTGACTGTTACTTCTGAACCGTCATCAAGCTTTACTATAAGATTTGCATTGTCATCGATTCCGGTGGCTGTACCCTGCATTAATTTTCCGTTTTTTGTAATTTCAACCTGTTTTCCGAATATGAATGAACGTCTGCGGTATTCGTCCATAAATTCACGGCTTTCAATATTCAGAATATACCTTTCAAGACTGCTGAGAACTTCACCGCAGAGAGCATTTCTGTCAATGGTTTTTCCTGTTTCTTCTTCAATTGAAGTCATTATATTTTTAAGCTCAGACGGAGTATTTTCAGAAGTACGGATATTTATACCTATTCCTATTACAGCATAGGCAAGCTTTTTTTCTTCAAAATTCATAGACGCTTCAGTAAGTATTCCGCAAAGCTTTCTTTCATTCAGAAACAAGTCATTTACCCATTTTATTTTAATTTCAGCACCGCAGATTTTTTCGACAGCCTCCGCAACCGCAACGGCTGTACATGAAGTTATAAGCTGTGCGGAAAGTATATCCATATCAGGTCTTATAATTATACTCACATAAAGACCTGTTCCCTTAGGAGAAAAAAAGCTCCTGCCCATACGTCCCTTGCCTGCCGTCTGACAGTCAGACACTACTGCCGTACCGTTTTCCGCACCGTCAACGGCAAGGGTTCTGGCATAATTATTAGTTGAATCGATTTCATCAAGAACAATAATATTTCTGCCGTATTCCCGTGTTTTAAGATGAATTTTTATTTCTTCTGCTGAAAGGATTTTATATTGATTGTTTAGTCTGTAACCCTTATTGTTTACTGCATCTATAATATATCCGTCATTTTCGAGTGATTTAACGGCTTTCCATACAGCATTTCTGCTTACATTCAAAGATTCCGCAAGCTCCTGACCTGATATGAATGTTGCAGATTCAATAAGCTTTTTCAGAACGCTTTCCTTTACGGACATTAAAAGTCACCTCTTTTTCAACTGCCGACAAATTCCTGTATAAGGGACTTTTCAGAAAGATATGTGCTTTCTGCCGGCTTTACATCTTCAAGTATTTTAATCAAATCTGATGTCATAGGGCTGTTTTTTATTGCCATTCCATTGGATTCAAGAAAATTTCTGTATATACTGAGTTCATACGGCAGAAATGTATCTATATTACAGTTTGCACGTTTCTTATACGGCATAATATATTTATGTTCGCCTTCCTGAACCGATTCAAAAAGCTGTAAGGTTTCATCGGCGGAACGTCCTCTGTGAATATGGTCACGGATAATTCTTCTTAAAAGTCTGATTTTTGACGGGTGAAGAATAATTTCGCCGTTCTGAACTCTTGTTCTTACACTGACATATATTCTGAAAGTATTATCATCATCAATTCTGATTACATCGCTGTTAAGAGCATGTATTCCCTCAAATATAATTATTTCATTCTTTTTACGCTGAATGAAATTTCCGTTATAGCTTCGGCTTGAAACCTTGAAATCATAAACAGGGATTTCAACCTTTTCGCCCCTTATAATCATTTCAATCTGTGAGCTTAAAAGCTCGCTGTCTATTCTTGCCGGTGATTCCAAATCAATTTTACCCTCTGGAAGTAGCTTTCTTTCTTCATTGGTAAAGGGTTTGAAATAGTTATCCATTGATACAGAATGTGAACTTATTCCCATATCGCAGAGAATATCCCTCAGGATATGGGCGGAAGTTGTTTTTCCCGAACCGGAAGGCCCTGAAATCAGTACAGCCGGTATATGATTTTTACACAGTATTTTTGCCGTTTCCTCAATCTGATTAAAAAGCTGTCTGTCGGAATTTTCCATAAACTGCCTGATATCTCCGCTAAGCATAGTATTTATGGATTTTACTGATATAGTCATAAAAATCTCCTTTTAGCTGTCAAAATCTTGTATTATATTTGCAAGATACTGCTGTATTGCAAGAGCGTCATTGGCATTCAGTCCGTTGCCTGTACCCTGAACGTCACCGTTTATAAGTCCCTGTTCAGTGAGTTTGTTTTTTTCGCTGTCTCCTACATATGACGCAGTTGCTACTGCATCGGCAATATCAACTGAACCGTCACAGTTTGCATCGCCTTTGAGATTAGCTGAATCTGTTGTCGGCGGTACTGTTGACGGAGTTCCGGAATAATATTCTCCTAAAGAGATGCCGTTTCCTGCCTCTCCGAGAGCAATTTTGTGGTCAAGGCTTATAAACTTTCCGGAATCGTTCTGCCACAGTGCAGGCTTTACAAGTGCATATTTTTCCTCGTCCCATTTTCCGAAGTTATCATATACAAGACCGCCCGTGTCTCCCGAATTTTCATTAAAACACCAGAATGTATGGTGAATACGGTTTTCAATCATCAAATCTCTGAGACACAAAAGCCATTTTGTATTATCTCCCGTGGGGTCATGTTCTTCATCTATAAAGCCTCCCCATTCACCCATAAGGAGAGGAGCTGTTTTATCCTCAATAAGGAAAAACCAGTTGTCACGCCATACATCTTCCATAAGAGTTTCACTGTTGAAGTCTTTTTTGAACCACTCCTGTTCAAATACAAGCGGACCATAGTCATGCGGAGAATATACAAGCTGACTCTGATGTTCTCCCAAATCAAGCGGATAATCCTTAACTCCTCTGAAATTTCCTCCCCACCATGTATGATGATAGTAGCTGTAAGGATAGCGTGAATAGTCTATATTCTGTGATGTCCAGTCTGCACCCTCCTCAAATTTCGGATATACTTCAACGCCCTCCACCATTACAAGAAGATTGGGATTAGCTTTCATTACAGCCGCCGCACCTCTTTCGGCAGCGTATTTCCAGTTATTCAAATCGGTTGAATTATCCCATTTCGCCATTAAATTCGGAGTATCTGCTGTTCCGTGGGGTTCGTTTTTAATATCCATTGCAATTATTGTATCATCATCTTTATAATAATCCGATACCCATTCAAGAGCCTCCAGCCAGTCCTCTGTACTGTATTTATCCGTATACCAAAGGCTTACCTGATGACCCGCTGATGCAGTTTCCGCACAGTGAATATCAATCATTATTTTGATTCCGAGTTCTCTGCACCATTCAACAGCCTTATTCCAGATGTCAAAGCTGTACATAACAGTTCCGCCCTGTATTCCCTCAAGAGTAAGCTCGGGATTTGAATATTCATTTACTTTCGGGGGTGCGGGGTCGGGGTCACCGTTTTTCCACTGCAATAAAAGCTCCGTTGACATCGGAACTCTGAGAAGATTAAATCCATGGTCGGCAATCTGTCTTAACATATCATGCATGTTCTGTGACCATACACCGTCAAAAACCTGACTTCCAACGTTATAGCCGAACCAGTTACAGCCCGTAAGCCATACCGGATTACCATACATATCAACAATTTCTGCATTTTCGTTTACATGAAGCCAGTCGTCATGATATTCGTCGGGAACGCTTTCCGCTGTGGCATATACAGGAACTGCCGTTGAAAGTCCCGTTAAAAGAATTGCTGAACATACAGCAAGAATCTTTTTGATATTTGTCATAAAAAAATCCTCCGTTATTTATTATTTATATATATTTTAATGCACTATCTTAAAATTGTCAATGCTTTCAATGTAAAAAAATCTCACAGGCGTTAATATAATGCATAATATGATAATGGGGTGATATTGTGAATCCGCTTGGAACTACTTTTTCCGTGACAGCTCTCGCAAATGCAATAGCGTGTAAATTAAATGATGATGAAGTAGGATTGCTTGCCGTAATTTTTACACAGCTTGGCGATACGCTTGAAACTATTGCTGTTCAGAGAGCATTATGTGAAAGAAATACAAATAAGGATTAATTCATCAGGGCGACCAGATACGGTCGCCCTTAAAGATTTAACGGAATTTTTTTATTACTTCGCATGTATATTCTATATCTTCATCAGTATGTGCATCTGATACAAACATAGCCTCAAACTGTGACGGTGCAGTATAGATATTGTTTTCAAGAAGATAACTGAAATATTCCGCATATCTTTTTGTATCGGATTTCTTTGCAGTATCGTAATCAGTTACTTTTTCATCATTGAAAAATACTGTTATAAGCGAACCGGCACGGTTTACATTAAGACCTGCCGATTTCATTGCAGATTCAAGCATTGCTGATTTTCTTTCAAGTCCGGAATATATTTCGGGATTGCTTTCGAGTGTCTTAATAGTTGCAATTCCTGCCGATACCGCAACGGGATTTCCCGAAAGAGTTCCCGCCTGATACACTGACCCAAGAGGTGCTACACATTCCATTATTTCACGCTTTCCGCCGTATACCGCCAAAGGCATTCCGCCTCCTACTATTTTTCCGAGTGTAATCAAATCGGGTTTTACTCCGTAATATTCGGAAGCTCCGCCGATTCCAAGACGGAAACCTGTTATAACTTCATCAAAAATAAGAAGTGAATTATATTTTTTCGTTATATCACGCAGAAATTTCAGGAAGTTTTCTTGCGGAGGTACTACTCCCATATTTGCGGAACACGGTTCGACTACTATACATGCGATTTCATTTCCGTATTTTTCAAAAAGCTTTTCAACGGATTCCGTATTGTTATATTTTGCAAGAAGTGTATTTTTTGTATATCCCTCGGGTACGCCGGCACTGTCGGGAATTGAATTTGTAAGAAGTCCCGAACCGCCTTTCACAAGAAGTCCGTCAGAATGACCATGATAACAGCCTTCAAATTTTACTATCTTGTCACGGTGTGTATATCCTCTTGATGCTCTGACCGCACTCATAACGGCTTCCGTTCCCGAATTTACAAGGCGAAGCATTTCCATAGCCGGAAAATGCTTTTTTATAAGTTCCGCAAGCTCAATTTCACCTTTGTGGCAAGCTCCGAACGTCAGACCGGATTCACATGCCTTTTTTACTGATTCTATTACAGTGGGATACGCATGACCTAATATGCAAGGTCCCCATGAGCATACATAGTCAATATATTTGTTGCCGTCAGCGTCATATATTTTACTGCCCTCCGCACGTTCTATAAAAATCGGTGACATTCCGACATTTTTAAATGCTCGCACGGGACTGTTTACACCGGCAGGCATAAATTCCAGAGCTTTTTTATAGAGGTTTTCGGATTTTTCGTGATTCATAATTTATTATTCTCCTAACCATTCAGCAACATCAAGAGCATGATATGTTATAATTATATCAGCTCCGGCACGTTTCATTGCTGTAATATTTTCCATAACTATACGTTTTTCATCAATCCAGCCGTTCTGCGATGCCGATTTTACCATTGAATATTCTCCGCTTACGTTGTATACAGCAATAGGAAAGTCAA
>JAEDMB010000073.1 GCA_016303235.1 Oscillospiraceae bacterium | reverse complement strand
GAAAAAATGAACAAAAGCCTTAAAAGTCTCGGCAATGAATTTGCATCAATAAGAGCAGGCAGAGCAAATCCCGCAATTCTTGATAAGGTTACCGTTGATTATTACGGAGTTCCCACACCTGTAAACCAGATGGCAGCCGTATCAGTATCAGAGGCAAGAATACTTGTAATTCAGCCGTGGGATAAATCACAGCTTAAGGCTATCGAAAAAGCTATACAGGCATCTGATATCGGAATCAATCCTACTGATGACGGAAATTCAATCCGCCTTGTATTCCCACAGCTTACAGAGGACAGACGTAAGGAACTATGCAAGTCAATCAAGAAGTACGGCGAGGAATGTAAAGTAGCTATCCGTTCAATCAGACGTGATACTATGGAAAAATTCAAGACTATGAAGAAAAATTCAGAAATCACAGAGGACGACCTCAAGGACTGCGAAAAGAAGGTTCAGGATTTGACAGATAAATTCTGCACCGATGTTGACAAGGCTGTTGCCGAAAAGGAAAAGGAAGTTATGAGCATATAACTTTCCGGTGAATATTCATGGCTATATTTAATAATAAGAAAAACGGTGCGGAGGAAAGACTTCCGGAAAATCTTCCACAGCATATCGGATTCATAATGGACGGCAACGGCAGATGGGCTAAAAAAAGAGGTCTGCCGAGAACTTTCGGACATACCGAGGGAGCTAAAACTTTCAGAAAGATTGTAAGATACTGCAAGGATATCGGCATACCATATATATCTTTCTACGCCTTTTCAACTGAAAACTGGAAACGCCCCAAAGATGAAGTAAATGCTATTATGAATCTTTTCAGAGAATATATCATTGATGTAAGAAACTATCTTTCCGAAAATACAAGAATGATTTTTCTCGGCGATATAAGCGAGCTTGATGAGGATTTACAGCAGAAAATCAGGGATTTGGAATATGATACAAAGGATTATAAGGAAATGACTCTGATGATGGCAGTAAATTACGGGGGACGTGCTGAAATTGCTAATGCTACACGGCAGATTGCTCAGAAAGTAAAAGACGGTGAGCTTGAAATATCCGATATAAATGAAAATACTGTAAATGATTTTCTCTATACGCATGAAGCTCCCGATGTTGACCTGATAATCAGACCAAGCGGTGAATTAAGACTTTCAAACTTTCTTATATGGCAGTCGGCATATGCTGAATATTATTTTACTGATGTTCTCTGGCCTGACTTTACGCCAAAGGAACTTGACAAGGCTCTTATTGAATTTTCAAAAAGAGGAAGAAGATTCGGAGGTGTCTGAATGTCTGTAAGAATTATTTCGGCAGCAGTCGGAATAGCAATTGCAATTGCAGTATTTTTTCTGCATAATACCATAGTTTTTCCGCTTGCAGTTTCGTTTCTTGTTGCAATAATGATTTTTGAACTTTTCCGAGCATCAAAATGCGAAAATTTCTATGTTCAGCTTTCGGTTGCCGTTGCATACGGAGTTTTAAAAATCATGAGCTACGGAAATTTCATTGAAGAATTTATGTTTCCGGCAAGTCTTCTGGCTGTATTTATCATGTTTTTCATGTTTATAAAAAATCATAAGGAAACAACATATCAGCAGACAGCTTTTATGCTTGCCGTTATGATGCTTATTCCGGAATCTATGCTTACTATCCTTAAAACGGAGGCTCTTGACGATAAGCACGGAATTGTATTCCTTATACTCGGACTTTGTGGGGCATGGATTGCCGATTCCGGAGCATACTTTGCAGGTACATTTTTCGGGAAGCATAAGCTTTGTCCCGAAATCAGTCCGAAAAAAACTGTTGAGGGATTTATAGGCGGTATAGTTTCAACGGCTCTTGTATTTGTTTTATTCAATGCTGTATATGTAAATTTTATAAGCAGTGAAAAGCTGGAAGTAAACTATATTCTTCTTGCATTTGCCGGAGCAGTATGTGCCGTTATAGGAACAGTAGGCGACCTCTCGGCATCTATGATAAAACGTCAGTGCGGTATAAAGGATTACGGAAATATTATGCCAGGGCATGGCGGTATGATGGACAGATTTGACAGTGTTCTTTTTGTAATGCCGACTTTCTATGCCTTTCTGTCCTTTATGGATATTTACAAATAATTTTTATGCGGGGGCGGATATTAAACTATCCGCCCATACATATATAAGGGAGAATTTGAATAAACTATGAAAACAGTATCAATATTAGGTTCAACGGGTTCAATAGGAACTCAGGCTCTTGAAATTGCCGATAAATACAATTTCAGAATATCAGCACTTTCCGCAAATACACAGACGGAACTTCTTGAAAATCAGGCAAGGAAATATAATCCGGAATGTGTCTGTATCTATGATGAAAAAAAGTATTCCGAGCTTAAAGACAATCTCAAGGATACATCTGTAAAGGTTCTTTGCGGAATGGAAGGACTCTGTGAAATTGCATCGGATATAAAATGCGATACGCTACTTAATTCCGTTGTGGGAATGGTCGGACTTCTTCCGACTCTGAAAGCGATAGAATCCGGAAAGGAAATCGCTCTTGCAAATAAGGAAACTCTTGTTGCAGGCGGAAAGCTTGTAACTGAATCCGCTAAAAAGAATAATGTCAGAATACTTCCGGTTGACAGCGAACATTCTGCAATATTTCAGTGTTTACAGGGAAATAAGCGTGAACAGTTAAACAAAATAATTCTTACGGCATCGGGAGGGCCTTTTTTCGGAAAGTCATACATTGAGCTTGAAAACGTAACTGTTGCCGATGCTCTGAATCACCCTAACTGGAGTATGGGAAATAAAATCACTATCGATTCCGCAACGCTTATGAACAAGGCTCTTGAATTTATTGAGGCAAAATGGCTTTTTGACCTCGAACCCGAACAGATTGAAATTGTTGTACACCGTCAGAGTGTTCTCCATTCCGCCGTTGAATACAAGGATTTTTCAGTAATAGGTCAGATGGGAGTGCCGGATATGAAAATCCCTATACAGTATGCACTGCTTTATCCCGAAAGAATGGAATGTCCTGTGAAACGTCTTTCGCTTACCGATTACGGAACACTTACATTTGCAAAGCCTGATTATGATACTTTCAAATGTCTTACTGCCGGAATCAGAGCTATAAAAGCGGGCGGAGCTTATCCGTGTCTTGTAAATTCAGCAAATGAGGAGGCTGTTTCGCTTTTTCTTAATGGAAAAATAAAATTCCTTGAAATCGGCGAAATTGTTTCATCAGTGCTTGAAAAATTCCCGTACAGCGAAATAAATTCATATGATGATGTTGTAAAGGCTGATAAATCCGCAAGGGAATATGTTAAAGATTATATAAATCAAAGGAGCTAATATGAGTATATTAATTGCGATACTTATTTTCGGAATGATTATTGCCACTCATGAACTCGGGCATTTTATTTCTGCAAAGCTCTGCGGAATAAAAGTAAATGAATTTGCTCTCGGAATGGGATTTAAAATATTTCATTTCAAAAAAGGCGAAACAGAATATTCTTTAAGGCTTTTCCCGATAGGCGGATTCTGTTCAATGGAGGGTGAGGACAGCGGAAGCGATGACAAAAGAGCCTTTTGCAGTAAACCCGTGTGGCAGAGAATAATAGTAGTTGTTGCCGGAGCTACTGTAAATATACTTACCGGCGTAATCCTTACAATAGTTCTTGCTTCCATGTACAAAAGTATTCCCAGTACGACTGTAAGCCATTTTGCAAGCAATCCGGATACAAAGGAAATTGTTGCATCAAGCTATGAATCGGGACTGCGTGAGGGTGATAAAATTATCCGTATAAATGGTCTTAAAGTTTTTACTTACAGTGATATATCATATGAGATTGTATCTGAATCTGATAAGCCGTTTACTCTTGAAGTCGAAAGAGCCGGAAAAAATATCATTCTTGAAAATGTTGTTTTCGGAAATAAAAACACCGGCGAAAAAGCCCGTGATTTTGCAATAAAAACTCTCCCGAAAACTGCCGGAAACGTTCTTTCATATTCTCTTAAAGACAGCGTATCTACTGCACGTATGATATGGATTTCGCTTGCAGACCTCTTAAAGGGAAAATACGGAGCTGATGAGCTTTCAGGGCCTGTCGGAACTATATCAGTAATAGGTCAGGCATCGGAAACGGGTGACACATTAAGGGAAAAAACAATGTCCCTTTTGAATCTCACGATTTTTATAACTATCAATATAGGAATTTTCAATCTTCTCCCTATACCGGCTCTTGACGGCGGAAGACTTGTATTTCTTCTGATTGAGGCTGTAAGGCGTAAGCCGATAAAACCCGAATATGAGGCATATGTGCATGCGATAGGAATGTTGCTCCTTTTCGGACTGATGATTTTTGCAACATACAACGATATTATGAGACTTAAAAGTTAGGAAGTGCTTTAAATGAGAAATGTTAAACCTGTAAAGGTCGGGGACTGTGTCCTTGACGGAAAACATATATATATACAGTCAATGCTTAATGTTATTGCTGATGATATTGAGGGAAATGTAAAACAGGCAGTTGAACTGGAAAAAGCTGGCTGTGAAATAATCAGGACTGCTGTTCCGGATATGAACGCCGTAAAGCTTATTCCGGCAATAAAATCAGCCGTAAAAATTCCGGTTGTTGCGGATATACATTTTGATTATCGCCTTGCACTTGCATCAGCCGATGCAGGTGCTGACAAAATCAGAATAAACCCCGGAAATATAGGTGATATGGACAGAGTAAAACAAGTTGCGGATAAATGCCGTTCAAAGAATATCCCAATAAGAATAGGAGTAAATTCGGGTTCACTTGAAAAGGAATTACTTGCAAAATACGGCTCTCCGACTCCGGAGGCACTTGTTGAAAGTGCCTTGAATCATGCAAGGCTTCTTGAACGCTTTGATTTCGATAATATAGTAATCTCAATAAAATCCTCTGATGTAAGCCGTATGATAAAGTCATACCGCCTTGCATCAGAAAAATGCAGTTATCCACTGCATCTCGGAGTTACAGAGGCAGGCACTGAACGCATGGGATTAATAAAATCCGCTGTCGGAATAGGTTCGCTTTTATGTGACGGAATAGGCGAAACTATAAGAGTATCACTGACTGATGACCCGATAAAGGAAATAGAATCCGCAAAAGATATATTAAAATGTATCGGAAAGCGTGGCGGAGTGCAGTTTGTATCATGTCCGACATGCGGACGTACTAAAATAAATCTCGTTAAGGTTGCAAATGAAGTGGAAAACGCTTTGAAAAATATAGACAAGGATATAAAGGTTGCAGTAATGGGTTGTGTTGTCAACGGCCCCGGTGAGGCAAGGGAAGCTGATATAGGAATTGCAGGCGGTGACGGCTGTGCAGTTATATTCAAAAAAGGAGAAATTCTCCGGAAAATAAAAGAGGAGGATATAGTCCGTGAACTCATTAAGGAGATTTCGGAGCTTTAAAAAGATATGGAAATAAATCTCGGACAGTTTTTAAATGAATATTCTTCCGTTATCCCTGATTCTGTCAGGGACGGAAAAATTTTTAAGATAACTCACAGCAAGGATTTTAAAAAAATAAATATAAATGCGGATTTTCAGAAAGTAATACCGTATGAAGATATAATTGCATTTGAAAAAAATCTTGAACTTTCAGTATCTGCGGAATCGATACGCCTTAAATGCAGATATTCTCCGGAATTATTCAGCGTTAATGAAATTCCGAATATTATAAAAATGCTTAAGCGTGATATATCGGCAGTAAATGGTTTTCTTGACAATGCCGAATACTATATTTCTGAAGATACACTTAACATAAAGCTCAGGCATGGCGGTATTAATATACTTAATGATTTTCACGTTTCAAGCGAACTTTCAAAGCTTATATTCAGTCAGTTTTCAGTTAAATTAGAAGTAGTATTCGATGAGAATAATTATAATATAAATGAAGAATATCAGAAAATGACTGAAAAGCTTGAGGCGGAAGCTCCTGTTATTCAGATTGCACCGGAAAAAGATATAGAAAAAGTCTCCGAAATAATAAATTCGGATTTTTCGGAAATTTCATCGGCAAATCTTGAATTTGATTCCGAATCAGCAGAAATTATAACCGGAAAGCCTGTTCATGAAAAGCCTGTTCCTATTGGAAATGCTGTAAAGGAACTCGGAAAAAAAGTAACCATAATAGGCGATATTTTCAGTTCCGAACAGAAGGATATAAAGGGTGACAGAAAAATTATTACATGGTCGGTTACTGATTTCAGCGGTTCTCTTATAGTAAAGCTTTTTGCCGAGAAGCAACAGATTGAAAAAATGCCTGTTGATGATATTAAAAACGGAAATACAATTCTTGTATGCGGAAAAATAGATTATGATACTTTTGCACATGATATTGTAATAATGGCAGATTCAATAATAAAAGTTAAAAGAATACCCAAAACTGACAAGTATCCGAAAAAGCGTGTTGAACTTCACTGTCATACAAATATGTCAGCTATGGACGCTATTACAGAAGCTCCGGTACTTCTCAAAAGGGCATCTGAATGGGGACATCAGGCTATTGCAATAACAGACCACGGAAATGTTCAGGCATTTCCGGACGCTATGTATAAACAGCCAAAGGGACTTAAAGTTATATACGGTTGTGAGGCTTATGTTGTAAATGACCTTGACCGCCCGCAGATTCTCACTGGAGAAACTGAAAAGAATTTTGATGATGAAATAATTGTATTCGATGTTGAAACAACAGGTCTCAGCTATAAAAATGACCGTCTGACGGAAATCGGTGCAGTAAAGATACGCAACAGAAATATTATAGACAGCTTTAATACTATGGTAAATCCGGAAAAGCCTATTCCGGAAAAAATATCAGAACTTACAGGAATTACTGATGAAATGGTTGCGGACGCTCCGAAAGAAAAGGAGGCTGTTGAGAAATTTATAGAATTCTGCGGTCAGAATACTGTACTTGTAGCACATAATGCAAATTTTGACAATAATTTTATAAAATCAGTCTGTGAACGTCATAACATAAAATTTGAATATGCACTTTTTGATACACTTGTATTCTGTCAATGCATGCTCCCCGAACTCGGACGCCATAAACTGGGTTATCTTGCAAAATATTTAAAGCTTGGAAAATTTAATCATCACAGGGCATCTGATGATGCTATGATGCTCGGAAAAGTATATCTTGAACTTTTAAACAGATTTATCAAAGGTGAAAAAAATCCGCAGAAATTAAGCGATATAAATTTGCTTGTAAGCGATATTGAAATTAAGAAATTAAAACCATATCATCAGATAATACTTGTAAGAAATCAGGAGGGTATGAAAAATCTTTACAGACTCATATCTTTCAGCAACCTTGATTATTTCTATAAAAAACCACTTATGCCTAAATCCCTGCTTATGAAGTACCATGAAGGTCTTATATTCGGAAGTGCATGCGAATCGGGAGAGCTTTTCCATGCTATGATTGAAAATAAATCAGAGGAATATATTGAAAACATTGCAAAATTCTATGATTATCTTGAAATTCAGCCGATATGCAACAACGAATTTATGATAAGAGAGGGAACGGCAGAAAATGAAGAAGAACTTAAAAACTATAACCGATATATTGTAAATCTTGGCGAAAAGCTTAATATTCCGGTATGTGCAACATGCGATGTTCATTTCATTGACCCTCATGATGCAATATACAGAAAAATTCTTCTTGCAAGTATAGGGTATAAAGATACTGAATATCAGCCTTTACTGTATTTCAGAACTACTGACGAAATGATGAAGGAATTTTTATATCTCGGAGAGGAAAAGGCAGAGGAAGTAGTAATCACCAATACAAATATGATTGCTGATATGATTGAGGAAGTAAGACCTATTCCAAAGGGAACTTTTACTCCTGTAATTGACGGTGCAGAGGAGGAACTTATAAAAATTACTCATGAAAAAGCATATGAAATATATGGCAACCCTCTGCCCGAAATAGTTGACAAGCGTCTTGAACGTGAGCTGTCATCTATTATAAAGCATGGTTTTTCGGTTCTTTATGTAATAGCACAGAAACTTGTAAAAAATTCCGTAGAGCATGGCTATCTTGTAGGTTCAAGAGGTTCAGTAGGTTCATCGTTTGTGGCATCAATGGCGGGAATTTCAGAAGTAAATCCACTTCCTCCGCATTATGTATGTCCGGAATGTCATCATAGTGAATTTATAACAGACGGAGAATACGGTTCGGGCTATGACCTCCCTCCAAAAAAATGCCCCCAGTGCGGAACAGATATGACACGAGAAGGGCATGACATACCTTTTGAAACGTTTCTCGGATTTGACGGCGACAAAGCTCCTGATATAGACCTGAATTTTTCTGGTGAATATCAGTTTTATGCACACAGATATACAGAGGAGCTTTTCGGAAAATCAAATGTATTCAAGGCGGGAACTATTTCATCAGTTGCCGACAAGACAGCTTTCGGATATGTTAAAAAATATCTTGAAGAAAGAAATATAAAATTAAATCCGACTGAAATGAACCGTCTTGCAATGGGCTGTACAGGAATAAAACGAACTACCGGTCAGCACCCCGGAGGAATGGTTGTTGTGCCGTCCGATTATGAAGTATATGATTTCACACCGGTTCAGCACCCTGCTGATATGGCTGATTCTGAAATAATAACAACTCACTTTGATTTCAATTCAATGCACGATACGATTCTTAAACTTGATGAGCTTGCACACGATGTCCCGACAAAATACAAATATCTTGAAGATATGACGGGGCTTAAAATAAAGGATATTCCGGCATATGACCCGAAAGTAATAGAAATGTGTACATCAACAGAACCTCTTGGAGTAACTCCGGAGGAAATATATGCAAAAACGGGTACTCTCGGAATCCCTGAAATGAAAACAAATTTTACAATGCAGATGCTTGTCGATGCACAGCCGAAAAAATTCATTGACCTTCTTCAGTTTTCGGGACTTTCTCACGGTACGGACGTATGGGAGGGCAATGCCAAGGAGCTTATTAAACAGAAAATATGTACCATTTCGGACGTTAT
>JAEDMB010000072.1 GCA_016303235.1 Oscillospiraceae bacterium | reverse complement strand
CTTACGGAGGAATTGCACAGCAGTATTTATTCCACTATATCCGCAATCATGCTTCAGCAAACTGACTGTTATATAGTTCGGCATAGAATCCGCCCTTAGCTATAAGCTGTTCATGACTGCCCTGTTCAAGTATGTGACCGCTTTTCATAACAAGTATAACATCGGCATTTCTTATAGTTGAAAGTCTGTGAGCTATAATAAAACTTGTTTTGCCTTTCATAAGCTTTTCAAAAGCTTTCTGAATCTGCTGTTCTGTTCTTAAGTCAATACTGCTTGTAGCCTCATCAAGTATAAGCAAGGGCGGATTCATAAGCATAATTCTTGCTATGCAGATAAGCTGTTTCTGACCTTGTGAAAGTCCGCTGTTATCACTTATAACAGTATCGTATCCGTTTGGAAGTCTCTTTATAAAATTATGGGCATATACTACTTTTGATGCCTTTATAATCTCATCAAGTGATGCGTCCGGTTTACCGTATGCTATATTTTCTCTTACTGTACCTGTAAAAATCCATGTTTCCTGAAGAACCATTCCGAAAGTACGGCGGAGGCTGTCTCTTGTAATATCACTGACGTTTCTGCCGGAAATTGTAATTTTTCCGCTCTGAATATCATAGAATCGCAGAAGAAGATTTATTACAGTAGTTTTTCCGCAACCGGTAGGCCCTGCAATTGCAATTTTCTGACCGCTTTTCACATCAAGGCTGAAATTGTCTATAAGCGGAACTTCGGGAACATATGAGAATTTAACATCTTCAAAGATAAGATTTCCGTCACATTCTTCGAGAACAGCCTTTTCCGAATCATCGGGAACTTCCTGTTCATCAAGAACTGCAAAAACTCTCTCCGCTGATGATACAGCATTCTGAAGCTCTGCAACTACTCCCGATATTTCATTGAAAGGCTTTGTATACTGATTTGCATATGCAAGAAAGCTTGTAAGCTCTCCGACTGAAATCACACCTATAAATCCGACTGCTCCCAATGCACTTAATGCACCTGTAATTCCTACTGTTGTATATATAAGACCGTTTACGAATCTTGTAGTAGGATTTGTCAGAGAGGAATAAAAAGTTGCTTTAGCTCCGACTTTTCCGAACTCACGGTTGATTTTATCGAATCTTTCTTCCGCACGCTTTTCGTATACAAAAGCTTTTACAATTTTCTGACTGCCTGCCATTTCTTCCGTAAGGCTTACCATTTCGCCCCTTAATTTCGACTGCTTAACGAAAGTATCATGAGTAAGCTTTGTTATCTTTGATGCAACAAGAAAAGACAAAGGCGTCAGGATTATTACAAAAAGGCTGATTTTGACGTTTATAATCATCATAAAAATTATAGTTCCGAGTATGGTTACAACACCGCTGAAAAGCTGTGCAAATCCCTGAAGAAGTCCGTCAGAAATTATTTCAATATCATTGATTACACGGCTTGTCAGTTCGCCTTTTGTTTTGCTGTCGATGAATTTAACCGGAACTCTTTCAAGCTTTGCGAATATATCGCATCTTATGTCACGGATTGTAAGATATGCAAGTTTATTTGTACAGAGTGACATGAACCACTGAAAAAGCGTACTTGCAAGAACGATTATTCCAAGAAATAAAGCAGTCTTAATAAGACCGTCAAATTCAACTGTTCCCGTACCCTTTGCATAGTCAACGGCTTTTCCTATAAATATCGGTACTGCAAGCGAAAGCGATACGCCAAGAAGTGCAAATATTACAGTAAATATAAAATAATGCTTGTAAGGCTTTGCGTATGACATTACACGTTTAAGAATTTTCCACATAAAATTATTCTCCCTTCTTACTGCTAAGCTGTGAGTTATAAATTTCCCTGTAAACTTCACAGTTTTCGAGAAGATTTTCATGAGTGCCTGTTCCGACTGCCTTTCCGTCGTCCATTACTATAATATTATCAGCATCTTTAAGTGAAGTGGCTCTCTGTGAAATCATTATTATTGTAGTATCCTTAAGGTTTTCCTTTATAGCTTTTCTGAATGCAAGGTCTGTGGCATAATCCAATGCACTTGTACTGTCATCAAGTATAACTATTTTCGGATTGCCTATAAAAGCTCTTGCAATTGCGATACGCTGTTTCTGACCTCCGGAAAGATTTTTACCGCCCTGTGAAATTACTGTATCAAGCTTTCGTGGAAGCTTTTCAACAAATTCCCACGCCTGTGCGATTTTAAGAGCTTTTATGATTTCATCGTCCGTAGCATTTTCATCGGCTAACTGCATATTTTCCCTGACTGTACCGGTAAAAAGTACAGCTTTCTGCGGAACAATTCCGATAATACGGCGGAGAAAATCGGTATTGTATTCCTTTATATCTTTACCGAATATCTTTATATTTCCCGAATCCGCATCATAAAATCTCGGAATAAGTGCCGAAAGAGTGGATTTACCGCTACCCGTACCGCCTATAATTCCAAGCATACCGCCCTTTCGGATTCTGAAAGTAATATTTTCAAGCGAATTGTCACCCGCACCGTTATATCTGAAAGATACGTTTTCAAATTCTATGGAGTTTTCTGAATTTTCATCAACGGATTCAAGACTTCCGGAAACTATTTCATTCTGACATTCAAAAACATCGCTTATGCGGTTTGCAGATGCTATTGCCTTTGTAAATGTTACAATCAGATTTGCAAGAACTACAAGTGCAAGAAGTATCTGTGTCATATAGTTTATAAATGCGGTAAGTTCACCCTGAGTTATACTTCCGCCGTCAACACGTATTCCGCCGAAATATATTATAGCTACTATTCCGAGATTCATTATCATAAATGTTACCGGATTTAATATTGATGAAATTTTTCCGGCAAGTATTGCGTTATCAGATAAATCATTGCAAGCCTGATTGAAATTTTTTATTTCGTCATTCTGACGTGAAAAAGCTCTGATTACTCTTGTACCCTCAAGATTTTCTCTTGTAAGAGTAGCGGTTTTATCAAGTTTCTGCTGTGTTTTTTTATAAAGCGGAATAGTTCTGCTCATTACCGCATATATTATCAGTGAGATTACCGGCGTTATAATCAGAAATGCTATTGAAAGCTTTAAATCTATAAGCATTGACGCTACAATTGCACCTGCTACAAGAAAAGGAGCTCTGAACGCAAGGCGTATAAACATATTGACTCCCGTCTGAACGGAATTTGTATCATTTGTGATTCTGTTTATAAGGGTTGAAGTTCCGAGCCTGTCAATACTGCTGTATGAAAGTGTATTTATATGTTCATAGAGAGCCTTTCTCAAATCAGTTCCGAATCCGTATGCACACTGTGATGCAAAATACTGGCATATAAGGGCAAAAAGGAGTCCGCATATTCCGAGTATAACCATAACTCCACCCATTCTGATTATATATCCCGTATCGCTGTTTCCTATGCCGTTATCAATAATTTTAGCCATTACAACAGGAACTATAAGTTCAAACACTGCTTCAAGAAGTTTGAAGAAAGGGCCGAGTATAAGCTGTTTTTTATAGTTTTTAAGATATATCAGTACTCTTTTCATATTATTTTATATTCCTCCGAAAAACAGACGGATTTCTCCGTCTGTTTTATTTATATTTCTATGCCGTTCTCAATAAGAAGATTTCTTGCGGTATCAACAGAATCAACACCCTCTGCATTTTTGACCGGTGCAAATTCACGGTTTCTCTCTACTTCATACGAAAGACAGCTTTTCTGCATATGAATCATATCAAGTACAAGCGTTTCAAATTTATAAACTTCTCTGTTCACAGGATTTCCTGATTCATCAAGACAGTTTACTTTTTTCTTTACGATATGCACGGGCATTTCGTTATTCATAATTTCTTCAAGCCTGTCTGTTCTGAAAAGATAGTTGAGAATTACTCCGTATCTGTATGAAAGACTTCCGTCCGGTTCACGTCCGTTACGCATTTCGTCAGTCATTTCGTAGTATTCAACTATTGACGGCTTGTCATTTTCAAGGCAGAGAACGCCTACTTTTTCATCGGGAGATGCCTTGCTTACTACTTTTCCGCCCGATTCACATTCCGAACATATTACAGAGCCGATAAAAGCAGGGTCAGCAATCTGCTGAAGTACATTGTCTACTGCAAAAACATTAATCCATTCAATGCCCTTGTTTTTGATTTCTCCAAGAAGTCCGGCTTTTGCAATAGATGAGAACCAGCCTCCGTTGCCGTTGGGAGAAAGGAATATTTTATCCTTATCCTCAAGAATTATTTTTCCGTTTTCATCAACGGCAAATGCCATATCCTGAATGAAAAATGTTACATAATCCTTATTGTATCCGAAATAATCATGCTTTTCAAAAAATTCAACGGTTTCAGCGTTATTTGTTTCGCTTGTCATGATATAAAGCGGAATCCATGCACCGGATTTTTCTGCCGTGGATTTTATGTTGTTCATAAGACATTCAAATATATAAAGCTCTCTGTTTAATCCGATATTGAACATTCCTTTCGGGTGTTCAAAACCGAGCCTTGTCCCCTGTCCGCCTGCAAGAAGTACTGTTGCAACCTTGCCGTTTTTTATAGCATTAATACCGGTTTCAGAAAATTCACTGTATCTCTGTTTTACTTCATCTATCGTAACAGCTCCGAGAGGCTTGAAATTTCCTCTTTTTCCGGAAATATCTTTCTTACTGAAACAATTCAGCAGTGACATATCAAGTTTTTCAATCTGAGATAAAAGGCTTTTCTGAGATTCTTCAGAAAGTTCGCCGTAATATTTAAGAACATGTTCCTGACCACAGGAATTAAGCTTTTCCAAAGCTTCGCTGTAATTCATATTGATTTATTCCTCCTTAAAAATAGTATTATTTTTATTATATCACGAGATTAAAAAAAAATCAATCCTATTATGTAAATTAATTATTTTTGATGACAAAAAGGCGGAAAAAAATCCGCCTTTTATTTTTATAGTATAAAGCATATGAGTCCACTGCAACCCTCATTTATAACACGTTCAAGTGTTTCCTGAAGTTTCATTCTTGCATCGGAAGGCATTTTATAAAGCTTGCTGTGAAGTCCTTCGTTGACAAGCTCATGCAGAGATTTCCCGAATATATTACTCTCCCATATTTTAGTAGGATTTTCTTCAAATCCTTCTAAAAGATAGTGTATAAGCTCCTCACTCTGGCGTTCTGTGCCTACAATGGGGCTTACTGTTGTATTTATATTTGCTTTCATAAGATGTATTGACGGTGCGGAGGCTTTAAGCTTTACACCATATTTTCCGCCCTGTTTGATAATTTTTGGTTCTTCAAGGGATAATTCTTCCATTTCGGGCATTACTATTCCGTAACCTGTTGCTTCCAGTTCAGCGAGTGCAGGTTCAAAGCGTTTGTATTCGTTTTTAATTCTGTTAAGCTCAAGAAGTACGGGAAACAAATCGCTTTCGCTTTCGATTTCAATTCCTGTTTTTTCTCCGAGAATTTTATAGAAAAGACTGTTGTCGATTTCAGCCGTTATTGTAACACTTCCCTTTCCCAAATCCATTTCACTGACTTCCGATTTTATTATATGCGGACAGTTCATTACTGCCTGAGTCATATATTCCGCCTCACGCACAAGCTTTATATCCTTTGCACTGTCACGGATACAGTTCATTATATCATTTTTAAGCCAGTGACCTTTTTCAAGTGAATTTATCCACTTTGCAGTCCTGATATTTATTTCTCTTACCGGGAAAGAATAAAGTATTTCTTTCATAATAAGCTTTATATCAGTCTCGCTGAGTTCAAGGCAGTTTACCGGAATTACCTTGCAGTCATATTTATCAGTGAGATTACGGCACATTTCGGCAGTTTCCCTGTTATCGGGATTTGCGGAGTTCATTATAACTACAAAAGGCTTTCCGAGTTCCTTAAGTTCAAGAATAACACGTTCTTCACATTCTTCATATTCATGGCGGGGTATATCTGATATAGTGCCGTCAGTAGTAACAACAAGGCCTATTGTTGAATGGTCGGCAATTACCTTTCTTGTTCCTATTTCCGCAGCCATATTGAACGGGATTTCCTCATCAAACCATGAAGTCATTACCATTCTCGGCATTTCGTTTTCGATATAGCCGAGAGAACTCGGAACTATATAGCCTACGCAGTCTATCAGCCTGACGCTGAAGCTTGCACCGTTTTCGAGATTTACTTCAACAGCCTCCTCGGGTATGAATTTCGGTTCAGTAGTCATAATAGTTTTTCCGCCTGCCGACTGCGGAAGTTCATCAATAGCCCTTTCACGCTTGAAATCGCTTTCTATATTCGGAATAACAAGAGATTCCATAAAACGCTTTATAAATGTAGATTTTCCGGTTCTGACAGGCCCTACAATTCCAATATAGATATTTCCTCCGGTTCTTCCCGCAATATCGCTGTATATATCTTTAGCCATTTTATATAGTCTTCCTTTCCTATTAATTACAGTACCATCGGAATCAGAATCATTCCGTCTTTTTCAAGCCTTTCACTGTAAAGATTGTTTTCCTCCATTATTGCGTCAACGCTTGTGCTGTACTTTTTAGCAATATCCCATATATTTTCATTTTCTATACCGTAATATAATTTAAGGGCATAGTCTCCGTCACGAACCTTTCTGACTGTATCATCAACATTTATTTCCGATATGGCTTTCACAGATGATGAATTAAAAACTGATACCGATACTTTTACATCAGCCTTTGCAACAAGAGTATTTTCGGGAGTTATATTATAGGAAACGTTGTTTATTGTTACTTCAGAAGTTGCCGAACCTTCCGGACAACATTCATCAATACTGAAACTTTCTTCAAAAGTTTCGTCCTTGTCAGTCATTGTTATAAATCCGGAACTGTCTTTTCCGGCTGTCGTATATGTCAGCATACCGCTGACAATCACCTTTTTTTCCTCCGGCACAAGGCGGGTATTTATATTCTTTGGGGTACACCATAAATCATATATATTGACCGGCATACTTTCGCTGTCACATATTTTCGCACTGTTATGTATTTCGTTTTCTGTAACAAGCGGTATCTGTTCGGCTTTTATTTCGGATAATACTACATTGCAGGGATAAGTCGTTGAATATGCATCTGTTCCGAGCATTACTGATACGGATTTTATTCCGGTACATTCAAGGCGTAATTCCATTTCGCATTTAACAGTGCGGTTTTCTCCCGATTTATCGGCAACGGGAACTGCCTCGCAGTAAACAGCATATGGATTCATTCTTATTTCATAGCTTTCATCTATGCCGTCCATATCCATTATCTGACTGAAAGGAACAGTAAATTCAAGCGGTTCAACAGCTCCGCCGTCCTTTTCGCATGAATAAAGTATTTTTATAAGAGCTTCGCCCTTAGCCATAATTTTTCCGGATATAATCTTTTTTTCGCATTTTACTGAACGGCATGAGCATTTTATTATATTTATTATCGGTGGCTGTGAGTCATTGATTTCGATTTCCTCCGAAAGCTGAACCGATTTCACTGATGAAATTTTTTTCTGTGCAAGCTTTACAGGAGTTTTTTTAACCTTGACATTCATTCCAAAGGCATCGCTGATTACTTCCTGACAGTTTTCGCCTGATATTTTTATTTTTACCGATACTGCACCTCTGAGGTCAAGACGGCGTTTATTCAAGGCACGGTAATTTATATAATCAGCTTTAGGCTTTAATTCTATTGAGGGATTTTCACATATTTTCCCCAAATCAAGAGTTTTTGAAAAGGTCTGTTTCTGATTGACACACTGAACTGCTCCCCCCGATTCACTGCAATAGAGTATTCTTATATCGCATCGGAGTTCATAGTTAAGCTTGTCACCGTTTATACTGTAATCCGTTACAGTCGGAACAGCCTCACACCTTACAAGTCTGAATATATCTGCATAGTAATCCGGAAGTATATAATCAAGCTCTATTCCCTGCTCCTGCATACCCTCATAAATACATTCCGAAACTGATATAGTTTCCTTGTTTACCTTAAAATCCATAGTCTGTTGTCCTCCTAAATATTTTGGTTCTGTCACATTATATTCGCATAAGCTTTCCCATATTACCCGACAGCAAAAAAATTTCATATAAAATTTTCATTATTTGCCATAATTTTTTTGCTGATTGATATTGAAATTATTTCCCGCATTTGTTATAATGTTAGTGTACATCATTAAATATATATGATGAATATATTTTTTATGAGGACTGATTGAAAATGAAAAAAAATATCTTTCTGTTTATAATTCTTTCAGCCGTCTGCCTTTTTGCATACGGTTGTGGAAGTCATGAAATTGAATCGGAAAACTCCCCTCCGGTTATTGAAACCGTTACGGAAACATCTCCTGTCACCGGAATACATACTTCCCGGACATCAATTACAGCTACGACAACTGCTGTTTCAGCAACTGTAAAGAATACGGCTGTATCTTCGGCAAATATTTCTGTAACTTCTGTTCAGACAACGGCTGTTTCTTCAGAAATTTCCGCCTCTGCAACAGCAACTACTTTTAAATCTCCGTCAGGCGAAACAAATTTCAAGCCTATAACAAATCAGCATGCACAGTATGAACCAAGAGTTCCGACTGTTCTGAAACCGCATGAACCTGTTATATATACTACTGCTCCGCCGACTACGGAAATTTCTTCCGAAACTGTTACGACTTTAATTTCCGAAAGTGAGGAAACTCTGCCTCCGGAAGAAACTTCTCCGTCCGAAAACAATTCCCCTGCACCTTTAACCCCTGACGAGCTTTATTTCTACGGAATGACTCCTTCCGATGACATAAAAGACCTTATCGGTTCATTCGGAGAATACGAAAGTATGACATCTACTGCCGGAGAATACAACAATGACGGCATTCAGGCTGAAAACAGACACTATTATTTCGCTGATATGGAACTTATAACATTTGCATATGAAGATTCGGAAATTCTCGGGGAAATTATTATCAAAGATGATACTTTCTCAACCTCAAGGGGAATATCAATCGGAATGATTTCAGATGATATTATTTCCGCATACGGTGAGGGAGAATCTGACGGCATTATATATAAATATCAGACTGATACAGGATTCCTTTATTTCCATACTGAAGAAAATGTGATAGACTATATAGGAATTCACGGAATATATTAATCAAATCAAAAAGGCAGACCGGAAAAAGTCTGCCTTGTTTTTTTTATTAAACGGGAAGTGCTGTTATTGTATTTGCAAGATACTGCTGTATTGCAAGTGCATCATTTGCAGAAATTCCGTCACCATTTG
>JAEDMB010000071.1 GCA_016303235.1 Oscillospiraceae bacterium | reverse complement strand
TAACGGTTATAGCTTTCAATTTTCCAGAATCCGTTGTCATTTACAATATTTACTTCTGCACTTGAAACTGCTCCGTAATCCTCATAATCTGCAATGACAGTAAATCCGCTTTCGTCTGAATCCTTTATTTCTGTATCATTCGTCCAGTTAAAGCCACAGCCTCTGCCCTCATCGGCAACATAAAGTTCACCGTTAATTTCTTCAAAAACACTTTTTTCTCCGCTTGTAAGGAATGAAAAATAATCCCTTGCCTCCCCTGTCATATATGCGGACACGAAATTTTCAATATCAGCTTTTGAACTGTAATTTGTATCAAGAACCTTTCTGAAGTCTCTGCCGTTATATTCTTCCGTATTTTCGTAATCGCTCTGAACTGCACAACCGCCCATTCGGTCAATTGTATCAAGATTTTTCAGAAGTATCTGCGTTGCAGTCTGAATATCCTCCGACGTGCTTACTTTTTCATAAGTATGCAGGGAAATATCCGGAATTTCAGCAGTTTCTGTCTCCGTCTGAACAGGTTCAGAGATAATTTCTTCAGTTTTGGAAGTTTCCGCCTCCGTCTGAACGGTTTCAGAAATAATTTCTTTGGTTTCTTCTGAAAAATATTCCGTTTCCGTCTGAACCGATTCAGCAACAGTTGTTTCAGATTCAGAAGTTTTTTCCACGGTCTGAACCGGTGCGGTAGTAATGCTCTGAATTTCGGAAGTTTCCGTTGCGGTAACAGTTTCAGATGATATTTCAGAATTGCCTGTTATTTCCGTTCCTCCGCAACCTGCTGTTGCAATCGTCATACCTGCGATTACTGCTGTAATTAAAATTTTCTTTTTCATATTTTTTGTTTTCTCCTTTTTTAAATAATATATCTATTTTTGCCGTTTAATTATAGCATATATTTACTCAATTGTCAATATTCTGACTTAAAATCAGGCTGAAAATTTCAATCTGATTTTTCTATTTCTTTTTCTTTTTTTTCCTCAAGAACTTTTGATATATAATCCCATTCGTCAAGAGGCTCAAAGCCAATCAATATTTTTAAAGCATATTCTTCATCTTCTTTTGTACCGTCCAATTGATATTTTAATCTTTCTCTTATCTGTTCATTTGTTTCGGAAATTTTTTTCTTTTTTGAACTCATTTATGACACCCCATTTTTTAGATACACGCAAATCTAAATAAAATTAAAAAAGTCCGGAAATACGTAAATTCCGGACTTTTTAATGGAGCTGATGAACGGATTCGAACCGTCGACCTACGCCTTACCAAGGCGTTGCGCTACCTACTGTGCCACATCAGCAACAATATAATTATATACTAACGTAACGGCTTTGTCAAGGGGGCAGGATATATTTTTTTTATTTAATTATAATGCATTGTTTTCCTTGTGCATAATGACGAAGTTTTGTAAAATTATCCCATTAAAGCAAAAAACATATTGCACTTATGAATTATATAATATATAATCATATAGGAATATAATTCAATAAGGAGACAGATGATGTTTAATATTATCAAGAAAAAATTTACTTATACCAGAATAATCGCACTCAGCTTTGCGATTGTAATTCTGATTGGCTCGGTATTGCTTACACTGCCGGTATCATCAAGGGACGGAAGTGTCACACCATTTATTAACAGCCTGTTTACTGCCGTAAGCTCAACTTGTGTAACAGGACTTTCAGTGTATGATACTTATTCGCACTGGTCACTTTTCGGACAGATTGTTATTCTCTGTATGATACAGATAGGCGGACTTGGTTTTATGACCATAATCGTTATGCTCTCGCTGATAAGAAAAAAAGGAACTTCACTTCACGAAAGACGTCTGCTTATGCATTCTGCGGGAAGTATTGAACTGGACGGCATTAATAAGCTTCTGAAAAATATATTTGCAGGTACTTTTATTTTTGAATTTATCGGTGCCGTACTGCTTTCAATACGTTTCTGCGGTCAAATGGATTTCGGACAGGGTATCTGGTACGCTGTTTTTCATTCAATATCGGCATTCTGCAATGCGGGATTTGACCTTATGGGGCAATTCGGAGATACTTCCTTTTCTGCATATTCCGATGACTGGCTTGTAAATCTTACTCTTATTTTTCTGATAACTATGGGAGGACTTGGATTTCTTGTGTGGAATGACCTTCTTAAAAATAAATTTCATTTCAGAAATTACAGTCTGCATACGAAAATAGTTCTTTCAACTTCTGCAATACTGCTTATAGGAGGCACTGTCATATTTTTCTTTACCGAAAGAAACCACGCTTTTGCAGATATGAACGTTCCGCATCAGATTTTATGTTCATTTTTCCAGTCAGCTACAACAAGAACTGCCGGATTTCTTACTGTTGAACAGTCGGAATTAAGCAATGCGGGAAGTATAGTTTCAGCTCTGCTTATGTTTGTCGGAGGTTCTTCGGGTTCGACTGCCGGAGGAATCAAAACCACTACCTTTGCAGTATTTCTGATAAGTAATTTCTGCTTTGCAAGAAACAATGACAATATTGTTGTATTCAAGAAAAGGCTTGACACTTCGGCAGTAAAGCAGGCTGGTTCAATTGTATGCGTATATCTTTCTCTTTTACTGGTTTCGGCATTTATAATCTGTATCGCTGAACCTATTGGTATTCGTGAGATATTCTATGAAACCATATCCGCAATTGCTACTGTCGGACTTTCAATGAATATCACTCCGACTCTTGGAACTCTTTCAAAAATAATTATTGCAATGCTTATGTATACGGGACGTATCGGAGGTATGTCAATGGTAATGGTTCTTGCAGAAAAGAAAGACCGTTCACCTCTTGAGAGACCTGTCGGAAAAATTCTTATAGGCTGAAAAATATCAAAAAGCGGGTGGAATTTCTTTAATCCCCCGTTTTTCTCTTAATTATTTCTTAATGTGAGGAAAAAATTTCAAAAAGCTATTGACAAAGCAAAAACATTGTGTTATTATAATACTGTACTAATCGATTAATACAATAAACAAAGGAGTTTTTTATATGAAAAAAAGAAAACCTGTAATTATTGTTTCAGTTATTATTGTAATTGTTATTATTGCCGTAGTTCTGACTTCCTGTTTTTCGGGGTCTGAGGAGCAGAATGTTTCATCAGCTCCGATAACGGAAACAGCTGTAATCGAAAAGCAGAATCTTGTAAACAGCATAAGCGTTTCGGGAACTGTTGAGGGCGACAATTTAGTAAAAATTACAAGCACAGTCAATTCAAAAATAAAGTCTCTTAATGTCGGTATCGGCGATTATGTAAAAAAAGGCGATATTCTCTGCATTTTCGACAGCTCCGCTCTTGAGGACGAATATAATTCACTTAAAGAAACTATTGAAAAATCCAATGAAATGAATCAGACTACTCACGAAATCAATCAGAGAAATCTCCGCAGTGCCGAAACCGAAAAAAATGCCGTTCTTGCACAGGCTCAGAGAAATATTGACAATGCTATTGCAGAACGTGACAAGGCATATGAAAAATATAATAATCTTATCGGAAAATATAACGAATACGCTGGTAAAAAAGACGATTTATATAATAAGTTCCAAAGCTCCGGCGATGAAATGACATATCAGGAATATCAGGAGGCTTTACAGCTTTTCAAATCAACAGAGGCTGAACTCGATGCTCTTGAAAATCAGTTAAGTACTTATGACAATGCTGTCCAGACAGCTCAGGATTCATATGACAGTGCCGAAAGAAATGCCGATTCAGCTATTCAGAGCATACAGGACACTATTAATTCCGAAAAATACAATACTGACACTTCATCTGAAAATCAGCTCGAAAAGCTTTCGGAAAAAATCAGCGAATGTACTGTCAAAGCTCCGAGAGACGGAATTATTACGGCTCTCAATGTTGCCGAAGGAAGTATTCCGACAACTGACGCAATTATGACGATTGAGGACAGCTCAAGCCTTAAAATAAATGTTCAGATTAAGGAAGCTGATATTCTTAACGTCAGGGAGGGTATGAAAACCGTTATAAGAACCAACGCAACCGGTGACAAGGAATTTAAAGGAACTGTTTCAAAGGTAGTAAATATTTTCAGCGGTGCTGACCCTCTCACTCAAAACGAAGGAGGTTATACAGCAGAAATAACTGTTGATGATGATAATACTGCACTTCTTATCGGTATGAATGCAAAAGTTAAAATCATTACTGACGAAAAAGACAACGTCCTTGCCGTTCCTTATGATTCCATTTCTGAGGATAATACAATATACATTGCAAGACAGCAGTCTGACGGAACTTATAAATCAGAGGCTGTAAAAATAGAAAAGGGCATTGAATCCGATTACTATACGGAAATTATCTCATCTGAAGTTAAGGAGGGCGACCTGATTGTACTCTCCCCGCAGTCTATGCACGACGGCAGAACTATAAAGGTTGAGGAAAACAAAGATGAGTAAAACTGTAATATCTATGAAGAATATCATAAAACGCTATTATATCGGTCAGCCGAATGAACTCCAGATTTTAAACGGAATTTCCCTTGACGTTCACGAAGGTGAATTTGTTTCAATAGTTGGTGCATCGGGTTCGGGAAAAAGTACACTTATGAATATTATCGGTGCTTTGGACAGACCGACAGAGGGAACTTATTTTCTTAACAATACCGATATAAGCACCCTTAACGACAAGGAACTCAGCCGTATAAGAAATTCCGAAATAGGATTCGTATTCCAGACTTTTAATCTTATTCCGAGGACAAACGCTCTGAAAAATGTCGAACTCCCTATGCTTTATGCCGGAAAGTCAAAGCGTGAACGCTCCGAACGTGCTATGCAACTCCTTGAGCTTGTCGGTATGAAAGAAAGATACACACATCAGCCGAATGAACTTTCGGGCGGTCAGAAACAGCGTGTCGCTATTGCAAGAGCTATGGCGAATAATCCCTCAATACTCCTCGCCGATGAGCCTACCGGTGCATTAGATACAAAAACAGGCCGTCTCGTTATGGATATATTCCACAAGCTCCACAAGGAAGAGGGTAAAACCATAGTTCTTATAACTCACAGTCCCGAACTCGCTCAGGAAACCGAAAGAATTGTTACTATAAGCGACGGCTCTGTAATTTCAGATACGGGGGTGAAAGACAATGGGCTTTATTGAAAGTATCAGGCTTGCATTTTCATCGCTTTCCGCTAACAAAATGCGTTCGCTCCTGACTATGCTCGGAATTATCATAGGCATAAGTGCCGTTATTACTATTACAACTATCGGAAATTCAATCCAGCAGACTCTGAAAAATACTTTCAACCAGATAAATATGAACTACTTCTATGTTATGCTTAATTCAAAGCCTTACGATGAAAACTGCGGTATGACAGAGGACGAATATTATGATACAATCTATATATCCGAAGAAGATATGTTCACAAATGATATGTTC
Organism: Oscillospiraceae bacterium; assembly: GCA_016303235.1. Lineage (GTDB taxonomy): Bacteria > Bacillota > Clostridia > Oscillospirales > Ruminococcaceae > Ruminococcus. Next base: position 3,901 of record JAEDMB010000071.1, on the reverse strand, counting down.
AACAGCCTGCTTGAAAAATATCCCAATCAGTATAAAATTGCTATGTCCGAACAGTATGCAAACGGTGAAACCCTCAATTCAAAAAATGAATACATAAAGACTATGATTACCGGTGCTACTGACGGATATCTCGAACAGGGCAAAATTGAAATCATAGACGGCAGAAATATTACTCAGCGTGACAATACAGAAAAAAAGAATACTGCCGTTGTATCTGATATATTTGTAAAGCAGTATTTCGGAGACGGTGAAAACCCTATCGGAAAACAGATTACATTTTCTATAAACAATGCTGAAACTCAGGATTTCACAATAGTAGGCGTTTATGAATATTCAGAGGCTAAAATGGGAAAATTCCCTGCCGGTTCAAAGGATATTGACAAGGTTACGCCTGTATTCATTCCGCTTGACACAGTATACAAGCTCAAAGGAATTTTAAATCCTACTTATGATTATGCAATTATTCTCTGGAATACCGATTACAGCACTGCTCAGGTTGAAGAAAATCTCCGCAGTTTCTTTGAGGAACAGTATGAACAGAATAAATACTGGACAGTTTATGTTGAAAATGAACAGTCTATGCTTTCTATGATTAACAACGTTCTCAACATCATAACTATTGCAATATCCGTTATCGCTGCAATATCGCTTATAGTTGGCGGTGTAGGAGTTATGAATATTATGCTTGTAAGCATTATTGAACGTACTAAGGAAATCGGCATAAGAAAGGCTCTCGGAGCTCAGAACTCCTCCATAAGAATGCAGTTTGTAGTTGAGGCTGTTATTATTTGCCTTATAGGTGGTATAATCGGCATAGTTACCGGTATGCTTAACGGTGTTCTAATAGGAAAAATCGTTTCATATCTTGTAAACAATATCTATACTGACTATATGGATATTATTGTAATATCTATTCAGCCGTCTGTTACAGCTATTATTATATCCGTTATATTCTCAATGCTTACGGGAATATTCTTCGGATACTATCCCGCAAACAAGGCTTCAAAGATGAATCCTATTGACGCTCTGAGGTATGATTGATATGAAAATTTCAGGAAAAATAATTTCCGTTCTGACTGCTTCGCTTATGCTTAGCGGAAGCGGATACAGTACGGATATGGACGTAAACAGCGATAACTATGTAAATGTATTTGACCTTATAGATATTCAGAAATTCCATAATGCTGATTTAAATTATGACGGCATATCTGATAAAAAAGATACTGAAATTCTTTCTGACTTTCTTCTCTGCAAAAATCAGATTGATGAATCCTGCATACTTGAACCGAAAGGAACTGTACACTACGGCGAGGGTACTTTCTACGGCGGAGGCTATGAGGGTGGCTGTGCTATGCTTGACCCTGTATCAAGAGATTACTGGATTGTTGCAATGAATCTTGAGGATTACAACAATGCACAGCTTGCCGGTGCTTATCTGGAAGTTACCGGTGAACTCGGTACTATAAATATGCTTGTTACTGACCTGCTCCCCGAAGGGAAAAAAGGTGACCTCGATTTATATACGGACGCTTTTCCGCTTATTGCTCCCGTCGAAAAGGGCAGAGTTCCCGTGAGCTGGAAAATAATTCCTCTCGACAGTGCCGAAAATGCTCCTGTTTCATACAAATTCAAGGAGGGAAGTTCTCCGCACTGGTGCGGTGTTCAGGTAAGAAATCACCGCTATCCGATTACAAAACTTGAGTATCTCAATTCTGACGGCGAATTTGTCGAACTCCCCCGCCGTCATTACAACTATTTTGAAAGTTCCGATATGGGTGCAGGCCCTTTCACTTTCAGAATAACCGACATTTACGGTCAGATTATTACTGATTACAATATCCCTCTTGTACTTGATGAAATTGTTGAGGGCAAAAGTCAGTTTCTGCTTTAATGCAAAAAGCTTCCGTATTTATCCGGAAGCTTTTCCATTTTATTAAAAGATAATTTTTGATGAATATACTTGAACATTTCCGCAAAATATGATAAAATTAACTATAACCTTTTATAAAGCAGGTGATTATTATGATTAACGGCAAAAAAGTTGTCGCTCTGTGTATTTCAAGAATACATGAACCTATTAATAACAAATTTATAGAAATTCTGAACCGCAAACTCGTCGAAAATAACTGTACCCTTTTTATATATAATGTATGCTCCGATTTGGCTTGGTACAGTAAAAATCTGCTTTGGCATAATAGTATAAAATCTGCCGAAGTAGCTGTTTTTGACCTTATAAATACTGATGTTACTGACGCCCTTATAATTATGGACGATAAAATAAAGGATAAGTCAGTAAGCGAGGATATTATAAGAAAAAAAGGTTCACCGAAAATTCCTGTTATAATCGTTGACGGAAAATATGAAAACTGCATAAATATTACCTGCGACTATGAAAAAGGTTTTGAGGAAATCGTCCGCCATGTAATAGAATTTCACAAGGTAACACGCCCCCACTTTATGGGCGGTTTCAAAGGAAACAGCTTTTCTGAAAGGCGTCTTGAAATATTCAGAAAAGTTCTTAAAGAAAATAATATTCCTTTCAGCTGGGATATGGTCAGTTACGGCGATTACTGGTTTGAACATTCACTCAATGCCTGCAACAAGCTTATAGAAAGCGGAAATATTCCTCAGGCTATAATATGTGCCAATGATATGATGGCTATCGGTGTATGCCGTTCGCTTATGAATCACGGCATTTCAATACCCGATGAGGTTATTGTTACGGGATTTGACGGCATAGAGGAAATAAATATGTGTTCGCCTTCAATAACCTCCTGTGCATTCCTTCCGGAGGATATGGCTGAACAGATAACTGAAATAATACTTAAATCCTTCAGAGGCGAAAAGGTCTCTGAAAATTACCTCGTTCCCCCCTCTCATCTCATACTTTCAGAATCCTGTGGCTGTCCGCATAATACTTCATTTGATTCTATCGGCTATTTTATGAGCCGTTTTTACAGATATACTGACCAGGAGAAAATTTTAAGCGAAGTATCATCAAAAATTCATACTGCTGAAAGTACCAGACAAGCTGTTATCGACTGGAAAAACAGCACAGAATATAATCTTGATTGTCTTGTAAATAAAAGCTTTCTCAATGAAAGCTATACTGATACTCAGAAACCTTTTGAATCCATTATGACTGTCTTTGTCGATAAGGACGAAAATCAATCCGATGTATACGATTTTCCGCTTAAAAAAATTGTTCCCGATATTGAAAAATTCATAGCAAACGAAAAACCTATTATATTCATAGCACTTGAATATCTCAATGAACCTTTCGGATATGTATGTTTCAGCTTTGATACTTTTGACTATTGTCAGATTCCGCAGATTATATTTTCTCTTAATCACTCAATAGGCGGATTTAAAAATATCCGCTATCAGACTATGCTCAAGGAAAAAATGGAACGCATTTATATGCTTGATTCCCTTACCGGTCTTTATACACGAAACGGCGGTTTTAATCTTCTGAATAACCTCTTTGAAAAGGCTGTTAAAGAAAATCTCCCTGTCAATACGGTTCTTGTTGACCTCGACAAGCTAAAATATATAAACGATACTTTCGGACACAATGCCGGCGACAATGCTATATATGTTATGGCTCAGGCTCTTAAAAAATGCTCCCCCGAAAAAGCTCTGTGCATACGGTTCGGCGGTGACGAAATGACTGCTTTTTTCATAGGGGCTTGTGATGCTTTCAGAATAAAATCCGATATATACCGGTATTTAGATGAATACAATTCCAAATCCGGCAAAAACTATATGGTTTCGGCAAGTGTCGGTATATATTCTACTTCCTCCCACGATGAAATGAATTTTGAAAAGCTTGTTAAAAAAGCCGATGAACTTATGTATCTCGATAAAATTTCAAAAAAATCACTTCCAAACAGATAAAAAA
>JAEDMB010000070.1 GCA_016303235.1 Oscillospiraceae bacterium | reverse complement strand
ATTTCATACTTGCAGAGGAGATATTCAGAAAGCCTTACCGCATCTGATATGCTGTAATTCTTTTCGGGAATTATTGGTTCTGTTGTTGTTTCGGTTTCAGTCGTATTTGTAGTAGTAGTAGTAGTTGTTGTTGTTGTTTCGGTGGTGGTTTCTGTTGTTTCTGTAACAGGTGGAATTTCTCCGCTTAATTCAGATTCAATTATTTCTGACCAGTATTTTCCCATTTTTTCATAACCCTGTTCATTAGGGTGTACGCCGTCATATAAATCTGCCTTATAGTCAACAACGCTGTGTATATCTGCAAATTTTACAGGCTTGCCCTCGCTCTGCATTGCGTTTACCATATTATATATTGATTCGTTGTAGCTGTCTATATAATCCTGAATTATTTTTGTAAAATCTTCCGTTGTATTGTTATATTTCAGCTCACCATATGACCAGAACCAGTCTGATACTTTTTCTACGTCTATATCCGGAATTGTTGAGACATATATTATATCGTTTTCTTCCATATCCGAAAGTATTGTATTAACAAGATTTTCAAGGCGTTCCGTTATTCCGTCATTGTAATTGCTTAGTATATCATTAGTGCCTATCTGAAGAAGTATTATATCAGGTTTGCATACGTTAATCATATCCGTTTCCTGAATTGTTTCCAGTATTCCCTGACGTGTTTCCGTTCCGGTCATATACTGGATTGCATATCCGCTGTATCCGGAATAGTTGTCATCATATGAGACAGTTTCTCCGTTATATACAAAGCTTGCGTTGTCACTGCCTTTCATTCCGACCATATCTATATTGTTATAGCCTTTTAATTCAAGTTCATGATAAAGATACTTTCTGTATCCTCCTGCTGTCCAGTAGCCGTCTGTTATCGAATCGCCAAGTGACATGATTTTTACATCGTCTGAATTTTCTTCGGCTGATACCGGCATACTGTATATTAATAATGTATTAATCAGCATGCATGCTGATGATATTAATGCCAGAAATTTATTTTTCATGAATTTCAGCTCCGTTCATAATTTTAATATGCTTTTATTATAGCATTTTTATAAAATCTGGTCAAGATGAAGTTTTTGATTATTATACAAATTATTTTTTTAATATTTGTGCATATTAACTTAAAAAAACATATTGACATGTATCTGTATTTGTGATATAATTGATTTCAAACAGATTATATCTGTATATTTTTTCAGCAAAGGAGTTTTTTAATTATGGAAAATAAAGTTATTTGTCACTGCATGAATGTTTCATATGCTGACATTGAAAAGGCTCTTCATGAACATCAGGTTTTCACAGATGTTGAAAGAGAATTTGAAGAAATTCAGAAAGTTACTCACTGTTCAACAGGCTGTGGCGGTTGCCATGACGAAATTCTCGGCGTTATTTCCGAGATTATGAGCAAATAATTACATATCAGCAAAGGGGAGTTCAAAAATCTGAACTCCCCTTATTTTTTTATGGTCTGATATGATGTTATTATGAAATCGGCAATAATTGCAAGTCCGCATATACTTCCGATTATATTTATTGTTTTTGCTGATGACTTTTCCGAGAATTTATGTACAAGTGGGTGTACTGCTTTGATAAGTATCAGGCTCAGTACCCCGAACATCAGACTGCTGTATAATGATATTCTTCCGTCAAAGAAATTAAAATCCCAGTCACGATAGCTCCATAATCTTTGATGAAGTATCATTTCTATTGCATATGCAGATATCAATTCAAGTGCTGTTGTTATTATTGTACTTCCTATGAATACTGTCAGGAATCCGTTGTGCTTTCTGAATATCGGTATCAGTATAAATGCAAATACTCCGTATATCGGCAGTACGGGTATATGAAGAAATCCTCTGTCGGCAAATCTTCCCCATAAATATGATGTCAGTGCTGTTTCGTATATCCAACCGCATATTCCGCAAAGCGTAAATTCTATTATATATGTACAGATTTTTTTGTATGTCATACTGATTTTACCTCCGTTTCACGTGAAACGCTTTTTATTTTAGTATATCATAGATAAAAATATTTTTCTATAAAATATCTGTAATGTAATATTTTGTAAATTTGTTGTAATATTCAGAATTTCTGCTTGAAATCTGTCTTTTTTTGATGTATAATATATTCTGTAAGAGAGTTTTGTGCATAAAACTTAAAATATGCGTTCATATTTGCATATTAGTGAAAAATATTCAGATATGCCGTGAATATTTATGCAAAAACTCTTGACATTATATATTCCTTTGGTGTATAATTATATAAGCATTATTATTTAACAGGAGGTCTTTAAAATGGCTAAAAAAGAAATCAAAAAGGTCGTTCTTGCTTATTCGGGCGGTCTTGATACTTCTATTATCATTCCGTGGCTTAAGGAAAATTACAACAACTGCGAAGTTATTGCAGTTTCTGCCGATGTTGGTCAGGGTACTGAACTTGACGGACTCGAAGAAAAGGCTAAGAAAACCGGTGCTTCAAAGCTCTATGTTGAGGACTTAAAGGACGTTTTCGTAAATGAATATGTTTTCCCGACTGTTCAGGCTGGTGCTGTTTATGAAAATAAGTATCTTCTCGGTACTTCTTTCGCTCGTCCGATTATCGCTAAGAGAATCTGCGAAATAGCTCTCGCTGAAGGTGCAGACGCTATCTGTCACGGCTGTACAGGTAAGGGTAATGACCAGGTTCGTTTTGAACTTGCTATCAAGGCTTTCGCTCCTGATATGACTATCATCGCTCCATGGAGAGAATGGGATATCAAGTCAAGAGATGAAGAAATCGATTACGCTGAAGCTCACAATATCCCTCTCAAGATTAACCGTGAAACTAACTATTCAAAGGACAAGAATATCTGGCACCTTTCCCATGAAGGTCTTGACCTCGAAAATCCTGCCAATGAACCGCAGTACGAAAAGGAAGGTTTCCTTGAACTCGGCGTTTCTCCTATAATGGCTCCTGACAAGCCGACTTATGTTACTATCCACTTTGAAAAGGGTATTCCTACTGCTATTGACGGCAAGGAAATGGGCGGTGTTGAAATCGTTGAGACTCTTAACAAGCTCGGCGGTGAAAACGGTATCGGTCTTGCTGACCTCGTTGAAAATCGTCTTGTTGGTATGAAGTCAAGAGGCGTTTATGAAACTCCCGGCGGTACTATCCTTTATCACGCTCATGATGTTCTTGAAACTATTACTCTTGACAAGGAAACTGCAAGAATGAAGCAGTATCTCTCTATCAAGTTCGCTGATATTGTTTATAACGGTCAGTGGTATACTCCTCTCCGTGAAGCTCTTACTGCTTTCGTTGACAAGACTCAGGAAACTGTTACTGGCGATGTCAAGCTCAAGCTCTACAAGGGTAATATCATCAATGCTGGTGTTACTTCTCCTTATACTCTCTATGATGAAGAAGTTGCTACTTTCGATGCTGATGAAGTTTACAATCAGGCTGATGCTAACGGATTTATTAACCTTTTCGGTCTCCCGATTCACGTTAAGGCTAAGCTCGACCAGAAAAGAAATAACAAGTAATTCAATATTTTTATGATAAACGGGCAGTTCGCTTTTCTTCAGGCGGACTGTCCTCTATCTAATTCGGAATGCGGAATATTGAATCACTTTTGTTTTACAGCGTTTCACGTGAAACGCTCCGCAACGATTCTGTTTTCCGAATTTCGAATTATTATAAAGGAGTTTTTTATTATGGCTGATATGATGTGGGCTGGAAGATTTTCCAAAAAAATTGATGATACTGTCAACGCTTTCAATTCTTCTATCGCTTTTGACGGCAGAATGTATAAACATGATATTCAGGGAAGTATCGCTCATGCGACTATGCTCGGCGACTGCGGTATTATTCCGAAAGAGGACAGCGTTAAGATTATTGAAGGCTTAAAGGGTATTCTTGCGGATATAGAATCCGGAAAGCTTATGCTTGACCCTTCCGCTGAAGATATTCATATGTTTATTGAGGCTGAACTCACAAAGCGTCTCGGCGATGTCGGCAAAAGACTTCACACTGCACGTTCAAGAAATGACCAGGTTGCTGTTGATATTCGTCTTTATCTGCGTGATGAAATCTCTGAAATAAAGGCTCTTGTAAAGGAACTTGCTGTTACCATATACAATATGGCTAAAGAACATACTGAAACTGTTATGCCGGGGTATACTCATCTTCAGAGAGCCCAGCCTGTTACATTTGCTCATCATCTGCTTGCTTATGTTCAGATGCTTATCCGTGATATTGAAAGGCTTGACGATACTGCTAAACGTATGAATTACTGTCCTCTCGGCAGTGGTGCATTGGCTGGCACTACTTACAAAACCAACAGAAAACAGACTTCCGATTTGCTCGGATTTACTGCTCCTATGGCTAACAGTCTTGACGGTGTTTCTGACCGTGATTTCTGCGTTGAACTCTGCTGTGCATTGTCTTTGATTATGACTCATCTTTCAAGATTTTCCGAAGAAATTGTCATGTGGTGTTCATGGGAATTCAAGTTCATCGAACTTGATGACGCTTATGCTACTGGTTCTTCTATTATGCCACAAAAGAAAAATCCTGATGTTACCGAATTAATCAGAGGAAAGACGGGCAGAGTAAACGGTGATTTGATTACTCTCCTTACTATGCTGAAAGGTCTTCCGCTTGCATATAATAAGGATATGCAGGAGGATAAGGAGGCTATATTTGATGCTGTTGACAATGTAAAGCTCTGTGTAAAGACTTTTATTCCTATGCTTGCTACTATGCGTGTGCTTAAGGATAATATGCGTAATGCCTCCGCAAAGGGATTTATTAATGCTACTGACTGTGCTGACTATCTTGTTAAAAAGGGTATGCCTTTCAGAGATGCCTATAAAATTACGGGTACTCTTGTTGCACTCTGTATTGAAAAGGGGCTGACTCTTGAGACACTTCCTCTTGATGAATACAGAAAAATGACTGAACTTTTTGATGATGATGTTTATAATGCTATCAGTCTTGATACTTGTGTGAGAGAGCGTAAGTCAGAGGGAGGGCCTTCTCCCGATGCTGTTAAGTATCAGCTTGAAATTACTGCCAAGGCTCTTGGTATTTAATATATGAAAAAGAATGATTTTACTTTTATTATCGGTTTAACGCTCCTTGCAGGTGTTATATGGGTTGTCGGCGAACTTGTTATGGGTATGTGGATTGCTGTATACTGGTGGGTTCCGATTGTATGGCGTATTCTTATAGTTGTGGGTACTCTTTCGGTAAGTGTATGGCATTCCTTTAAATATGATGACGATTTTAATGATTCCGATGATGAAAAACATAAAAAATAATTGCTCCGTTTCACGTGAAACGGTATAAGGGAGGTTCTCTGTTTAATGTCTGTTAAAGTTTATATAGACGGTCAGGAAGGTACTACCGGTCTTAAAATTATGGAGAGATTCGAGGGAAGAAACGATATTGAAATTATCAGAATTTCAGAGGAAAAACGCAAGGATTCTGCTGAAAGGGCAAGGCTTATAAACAGCTCCGATTTTACTTTCCTTTGTCTGCCCGATTCCGCTTCAAGAGAGGCTGTTTCTTTCGTAAATAATGACCATGTCAGAATTATTGACGCTTCAACCGCTCACCGTACAAATCCCGAATGGGCATACGGTTTTCCGGAACTTTCTCCCGCTTTCCGTGAGAAAATAAGAAATTCAAACAGAGTAGCTGTTCCGGGGTGCTATGCAAGCGGATTTAATTCTATTGTTTATCCTCTTGTTGCAAATAATATCATTCCTGATGATTTTCCTGTGTTTGCTTATGCTACTTCCGGTTACAGCGGTGCGGGTAAAAAAGCTATTGCAGTTTATGAGGGCGATGAAAAGCCTGAGGAATTTAACAGTCCCCGTCAGTATGCTCTTTCTCAACAGCATAAGCATTTACCCGAAATGCAGAAAATTTCCGGTCTGAAATTCAAACCGATGTTCAATCCTATGGTTTGTGACTATTTCAGCGGTATGGTTGTATCTGTTCCGATTCAGACAAGACTTCTTGACAGAAAAATCACTCCGGAACAGGTTCACGAAATGTATCAGAAACATTATGAGGGTGCTAAGCTTGTTGAGGTTATGCCTCTTATGTCCGATGATGAACAGAAAGCTTTCTTCCTTGCTTCAAATACATTAAGCGGACTGAATAAAATGCAGATTTTTGTATTCGGTAATGATGAACAGATTCTCTTGTGTTCTCGTCTTGACAATCTCGGAAAAGGTGCAAGCGGTGCGGCGGTTCAGTGCCTTAATATTATGATGGGTATTGATGAAACTACTGGTCTTGTTTAAGCGTTTCACGTGAAACGTAATTTGATTTTTTAAGGCAGGTTTTAGATATGGAACTTAAAAAAGTTGAAGGAATAAAATTTATTGACGGCGGTGTATGTGCTGCAAAGGGATTCAAAGCTAATGGTATTCAGTGCGGACTTGCTCATGCGGGTGCTTCCGTTACAAAGAAGAAAAATGATATTGCTCTGATTCTTGCTGATAATATGTGTACTGCCGCTGCTGTATATACTACTAATAAAGTAAAGGGAGCTCCGATTCAGGTTACTAAGGAACACCTTCAGAACGGTATGGCTAAGGCTGTTATTGTAAATTCAGTAAATGCTAACACCTGCAACTCGGACGGTGTTGCAAAGGCTGAAAAAATGTGCAGTCTCGTTGCCGAAGAACTCGGTATTGATGAAAAAGATGTTATTGTAGCATCTACCGGTGTTATAGGTCAGATACTTCCCATTGAACCTATTGAAAAGGGTATGAAGTCACTTTGTGACGGTCTTACTTATGACGGAAATTCAAGAGCTGTTGAAGCTATTATGACTACTGATACTATGCCTAAGGAAGTTGCTGTTGAATTTGAAATTGACGGTAAAATCTGTACTATGGGCGGTATGCTTAAGGGAAGTGGCATGATTCATCCCAATATGGCTACTACTCTCACTTTTATTACTTCTGATGTGAATATCAGTCCGGAACTTTTACAGCGTGCTTTGAGTGATGTTGTTAAGATAACTCTTAACCGTGTAAGCGTTGACGGTGATACATCTACAAATGATATGGTATGCGTTATGGCATCGGGTACCTGCGGAAACAAAATTATTGACTGTGAAGATGATAATTTTGAAAAGTTCAGAAATGCTCTCTATGCTGTTATGATGAATCTTGCAAGAATGATGGCTCGTGACGGTGAAGGTGCTACAAAGTTAATTGAATGTGCATGTGTTGGTGCATCTTCTGAAAAGACTGCGGAAACTGTTGCAAAATCCGTTATAACTTCAAGTCTTTTCAAGGCTGCAATGTTCGGTGAAGATGCCAACTGGGGACGTATTCTCTGTGCTGTCGGTTATGCGGACGCTAATTTTGATATTTCAAAGGTCGATGTAAATATCGGTTCTGAAAAGGGTATAATTGCTGTCTGCCGTGACGGTGCTGGTGTTGAGTTCTCCGAAGAAAAGGCTAAGGAAATTCTTCAGGAAGAAGAAATTCAGATTTATATTTCTCTCAATGAGGGCGATTGCAGTGCCGTTGCGTGGGGCTGTGACCTTACATACGATTACGTTAAGATTAACGGAGATTACAGAAGCTGAGCTTTTTCCGGAGGGGACTCTGCCCCCTCCGGACCTCCCCCGCAAGCCTTTTGAAAAAGGCTTGACCGAAAACTTTTTTATTTTTGGAGATGTTTATGATGAATTCTATTGACAATGGAGTGAGGGCAAAGGTGCTTAATGATGCACTTCCTTATATTCAGAAATACAACAATAAAATTGTTGTTGTTAAATACGGCGGTAACGCTATGACTAATGCGGAACTTAAACACGCTGTTATGAGTGATATTGTATTGCTTTCACTTGTGGGTATAAAAGTTGTTCTTGTTCATGGCGGTGGCCCTGAAATCAATGATATGCTTAATAAACTCGGTATTGAGAGTAAATTTATAAATGGTTTAAGATATACTGATGAGGCTACTGTTGATGTCGTTAAAATGGTTCTCGCCGGAAAAGTAAACAAGGAACTTGTTCAGCTTCTTGCTCATAATCACGGCAGTGCTGTCGGTTTATGCGGTATTGACGGTCAGATGCTTATGGCTGAAAAGAAAAAAGGTGCTAACGGTGAGGATTTGGGATTTGTAGGCGATATTGTGAAAGTAAATACAAAGCCTATTCTTGATACTCTCAAAAACGGAAATATTCCTGTTATAGCTACTGTTGCAACAGATGAATTCGGTGCTACATATAATGTCAATGCTGATACTGCGGCGGCGAGAATTGCTGCGGAACTCGGTGCGGAAAACCTTATTCTTATGACTGATATTGCCGGATTGTTAAGAGATAAAAATGACCCCTCAACACTTATTCCTTCGCTTAATGTAAGTGAAGTGCCATTTATGAAAAGTCAGGGCATTATTTCGGGTGGTATGATTCCCAAAATAGATTGCTGTGTTGAGGCTGTCAGACGTGGAGTCAAGAAAACGGCTATTATTGACGGAAGAATCCCTCATTCCATACTTATTGAAATTCTTTCAAATGAGGGAATAGGCACTCAGTTCAGATGATTCAGAATCTGATATTTGCTGTTCCGCTTATTCTGGGTGCTGTTATGATTTTATCCGGTCTGATTATCAGAAACAGACCAAGAGGAAAAATCCGCCGGGGAATTTCTACAGAGGCTCTTATTATCGATTTTGCCGAAAAAACTGCATATATGAAAAAAATTCCCTATAAGGCAGTTTCGCCTGTTGTTGAGTTCAGCACTCCTGACGGCAGAAAAATAAATGCCGTTTATCCTTATTTTATCAATCAGGATTTCATCAGTTTCAAAAGAGGAGACACTATTAAAATCTGCTATGACAAAAAAAATACTAACCGCTTTCATATCGAAAATGACGGTAGCAAAAGCAATTTGTCTTTTATACTTTTATTTTCCGGACTATTTATGATTGTTGCTGATGTTATAATGTTTCTGAAATATTAGAACGTTTCACGTGAAACGCATGAAAACAGAGGAGATTTTCTTATGAATACTATTGAAAAATTCAATAATAATGTTATGCATACTTACGGACGCTATCCGCTTGTTATGGAAAAGGGTAAGGATAGAAACTGCGTTGACGAGAACGGTAAAAAATATATAGACTTCGGTAGCGGTATCGGTACAAATTCACTCGGCTACTGCAATGAAAAATGGGTTGATTATGTATGCAGTCAGGTTAAGAGCCTTCAGCATACTTCTAATTATTACTATACTAAAGTACAGGCTGATTTTGCCGAAATGCTTTGCAGTTCCACGGGATATTCAAAAGTATTCTTCGGAAACAGCGGTGCAGAGGCTAATGAATGTGCCATAAAGCTTGCAAGAAAATACAGCTTTGATAAATACGGCAAGGGAAGGCATAATATTATTACTCTTGTCAATTCGTTTCACGGACGTACTCTTTGTACGCTTTCGGCAACAGGTCAGGAAGTATTTCATAACTACTTCTTCCCGTTCGTTGAGGGTTTTATAAATG
>JAEDMB010000232.1 GCA_016303235.1 Oscillospiraceae bacterium | reverse complement strand
TATATTTTATGAAAAGCTTTATCCCGTGGATTGGCGGTAAAAGTCTGCTCGCCAAGAAAATCACATCACTTTTTCCGGAGGACACTGAACGCTATATCGAGGTTTTTGGCGGAGGCGGTTCAGTGCTTTTCTACAAGGAAAATCACGCAAAACTGGAAGTTTACAACGACCTTAACAGCAATCTTGTAAATCTTTTCAGATGTGCAAAGTATCACCGTGAGGAGCTTCAGCGTGAAATATCCGGATATTTCAATTCAAGGGAAATATTCGAGGATATTAAGGAAAGAATGAAAATGCGTGGATTTACTGATATTCAGCGTGCAGGAATGTTCTATGTGCAGATTAAAATTTCCTACGGTTCGGATACAAGAACATTCGGCTGTAACAGCAAAAATATATCGGCAGATTATCTTGAAAAGGTTGAAAAACGTCTTAAAAAAGTCGTTATTGAGAACAAGGATTTTGAAAATCTGATTAAAGTTTATGACCGCCCGAAAGCGTTGTTTTACTGCGACCCGCCGTATCACAGAACCGAAAATTACTATGATGCAGAGTTTTCGGAAGCCGACCACGAACGTTTAAAAAGCTGTTTAGACGGCATTAAGGGACGTTTTATACTGTCTTACAATGATGATGAATATATCCGCAGTTTGTATAAAGATTATGAAATTATCCCTGTTGAACGTCAGAATAATCTTTCATCAGGCATTTACAAGGAGCTTATAATAAAGAATTTCTGATATATTTTTTTTAGAGCAATAATAACGTATATGGTTGGATTGCTGTAAAATAAATATATATCGTAACATTATATTAATTGTCACAACAGCACTAATAAGGCAGAAAACATTCCGAAAAGTTTGGTGGTTAGTGTGACTTGATGTTTCTCCCGAACAGAGTTATACTGTGTGTGCAATCAGGAAAACCACAGTTTTTGGAGGAAAATCAATGAAAAATCAGACATTCGGAGTTGAAATTGAACTCACAGGCTTAACAAGAAAGAAGGCTTCCGAAATTATAGCGGATTATTTCGGAACAGAAAGCTTTTACATCGGAACACATTACAATACATACGGTGCAAAGGACGGAAAGGGCAGAATCTGGAAGGCAATGAGCGACAGCAGTATTTATATTGAAGGCGGTCAGGCGGTTGAAATTGTAACACCGGTTCTTAAATATGAAGATATTGAGGATTTACAGGAAATCGTAAGACAGCTCCGACATAAAGGTGCAGTTGCCAACAGTTCCTGCGGAATTCATATTCACATCGGAGCGGAAAAGCATACCGCAAAAACGCTTTCAAACCTTGTAAACATAATGACAAGCAAGCAGGATTTGATTTACAAGGCACTGGATATAAATTCATCAAGGCAGTCAAATTACTGCCGTAAACTTGAAACCGAGTTAAGCCGAAAAATCAAAGAAATAAAACCAAAAACACTTGATAAAATGGCAGATATATGGTATGATGGTTACTACGGAAGCCGGAACGCTCATTATAATCCGAGCAGATACCACGGACTGAACCTGCACAGCGTATTTACAAAAGGAACGGTTGAATTCAGACTTTTTAACGGAACAACTCATGCCGGAAAAATCAAGGCTTATATACAATTCTGCCTTGCAGTAAATCATCAGGCACTGACCCAGAAGTCTGCATCAGCAAGAGTTACCGAAACAACAAATCCGAAATATACTTTCAGAACGTGGCTTTTAAGGCTCGGACTTATCGGAGACGAATTCAAAACGGCAAGAACCCATTTATTAGCAAATCTTGACGGAAATATAGCATGGAGAAATGCATAAGAGAGGGCATTAAGCCCTCTCCGAAAGGAGTAAAAATGAAATTATATATAGCTTACGGAAGCAATACAAACCGAAATTCAATGACGGTCAGATGTCCGAATGCGAAATATATCGGCAAATCCAAGCTTGAAAATTACAAGCTTGCCTTTAAAGGTACAGAAAATTATTCATATCTGACAGTAATTCCGGACGAAAATT
>JAEDMB010000231.1 GCA_016303235.1 Oscillospiraceae bacterium | reverse complement strand
AAAATTACTCTTGTATCATTGATTTTAATTTATGCTTTTTGCATACTGTTTCTGATTTATCTTGATTTTTTGTGTGGAATTTCGGTTTTTCTTGTATCGGCTTTAAGCTTTGTATATTACCGAAATTTTGCTTATAAGACATTCGGAGGAATTACCGGAGACCTTGCAGGATATTTTTTGCAGATATGCGAAATTTCAATGCTTGCAGTAATTGTATTATGCGATATTCTTGAAAGGGGTGTATGCTGTTGATAATGATAACAGGCGGAGCATATCAGGGTAAAAAAAATTATGCAGTAAATTATTACGGCATATCTGAATCCGATATGATAAACGGTAAAAACTGCATAATAACTGATTTACTTAATGCGAAATGCGTTTATAATTTTCAGTATCTAACTAAGAAATACAGCATTGACGATATAAAAGATATTTTAAATAAAAATCCTGATATAATAATAATTGCGGATATAATAGGCGAGGGAATAGTTCCTATTGAGAAATCCGAAAGAATATGGCGTGAAAATACAGGTAAAATATGCTGTTGGATTGCGGAAAAATCTGTTGCAGTAATAAGAATGTCATGCGGTATTGCACAGATTATAAAAGCTATGCCCGTTGTATTTATCCGTCACGGAAAAACTGCCGGAAATCTTGAAAAACGATATATCGGAAGAACTGACGAGGAGTTATGCGTTGAGGGAATGGCTGAACTTTCGGGGAAAAATTATCCCGAATGTGATATTCTTGTATCAAGTCCGATGAAACGTTGTATTCAGACAGCAGAATTAATATATTCCGATAAAGAAATAATTATAAATAAAAATCTGCGTGAAACTGATTTCGGGGATTTTGAGGGAAAAAATTATTCCGAACTCTGTGAAAATCCCGATTATATAAAATGGATTGACGGCAAAGCCGAACCTCCGAACGGTGAAATTTCCGGAATATTTAAGAAAAGATGCTGTAATGCATTTGAAGATATAACAAAAAAATATAGCAAGTCTGTTGCATTTATAGTTCACGGCGGAGTTATAATGGCTGTGCTTGAAAAATACGGATTTCCGAAAAAATCATTCTATGATTATCAGGTATCAAACGGCGGAGGATATATCACGGATTTTGACGGAAAATATTTAAAAATCAGGGAGAATCTATGAGTATAATAATTGGATTTATTATTGACTGCATATTCGGAGACCCATATAATTTCCCGCACCCCATAAGGCTTATCGGAAAACTTATTTCAAATCTTGAAAGAATTATGCGGAAATTATTTCCCGAAAAATTATATCTTGGCGGAATCTTTATGGCTCTGACCGTTTTGTTTTTGTCAACGGCAGTACCGTTTCTGATACTGTTATTATGCTATAAGACAAATATAATTCTGGGAATTATTGCCGAATCGGTAATGTGCTGGTATCTTATAGCTCCGAAATGCCTTAAAACCGAAAGTATGAAAGTATATAAAGCCGTTTCCGAAAATGATATTGAAAAGTCACGCAAAGCAGTATCGATGATAGTGGGGCGTGATACAGAAAGGCTTGATTTTGACGGAATTATAAAGGCTACTGTTGAAACTGTTGCGGAAAATACTTCTGACGGAGTAACCGCACCGATTTTTTATATGGCATTAGGAGGGGCAACACTCGGATTTTTTTACAAGTCAGCGAATACAATGGATTCAATGGTCGGATATAAAAACGAAAAATATAAGGATTTCGGAAGATTTTCCGCAAAGCTTGATGATGTTCTGAATTACATTCCGTCAAGACTTACAGCAATTCTGATGATAATATCAGCATATATTCTGAAATATGACGGAAAATCTGCATATAGAATCTGGAAACGTGACAGATTAAAGCACGCAAGTCCAAATTCCGCACAGACAGAATCGGTATGTGCCGGAGCTTTGAATATACGTCTTGCAGGAGATGCATATTATTTCGGTGAACTTCACAAAAAGCCGTATATAGGAGACAATACAAGAAATATTCAGAAAGA
>JAEDMB010000230.1 GCA_016303235.1 Oscillospiraceae bacterium | reverse complement strand
AAATGAATTATATAGGCTCTAAATATTCACTTCTTGATTTTCTGCATGAAACAATTTCAGAAGTAACGGGATTCAAGGACGGCAATGAATTTATATTTGCGGATTTGTTTGCCGGAACCGGTGCGGTAGGCAATTCATACAGAAAAAAAGGCTGTAATGTTATATCAAATGATATACAGTATTACAGCTATGTTCTGAATAAACATTATATAGAAAATTCTGTTCCCCCTGATACAGGTCTTCTGGAATATCTTAACAAACTCGAAGGAATCAAAGGCTTTATTTATAATAATTACTGTAAGGGTTCGGGAAGCGGAAGAAATTATTTTACTGATTCAAACGGTATGAAATGCGATGCGGTACGCTCCGAACTCGAAAAACTCCGTAAAAACGGTGAAATAAATGACGATGTATATTTCCACTTTCTCGCAAGCCTTATAAATTCAATTGACAAATATGCAAATACTGCCTCCGTTTACGGTGCTTTTCTCAAACATACAAAAAAATCGGCAGACAGGGATTTTAAGCTTGAACTTCTTCCTGTTACGGACGGTAAAAAAGGAAAGGTATACAATGAAAATATCAGCAGTCTTATTAAAAAAATTTCCGGAGACGTTCTCTATTTAGACCCCCCGTATAATTCAAGACAGTACGGTGCTAATTATCACGTTCTTGAAACTGTTGCAAGATATGATAATCCGATACTTCACGGAAAAACAGGTCTGAGGGATTATAAAAATCAGAAAAGCGATTTCTGCTCCCAGAAAACTGTTGCCGGAGCTTTTAAAAATCTTGTTTCAGATGCAGATTTTAAATATATCTTTCTAAGCTATAATAATGAAGGTCTTATGCCTCTTGAAACCATAAAAAATATTATGTCAGAATACGGCAGATATTATTGTTTTACCAAGGAATACAGAAGATTTAAGGCTGATAAAAGTCAGAACAGAAATATTAAATCCGATTCGACTGTCGAATATCTCCACTGCCTTGTAAAAATATAATTAATCTGTATTTTTTGCTATAACTACAAGTCTGCCGTTTTCCTTTGAATATTCACATGTCGACAGTGTAAGCAGTTTTTCGCCGTAATCCGGCAAATCATTGCTAATCCATATCGAATATTTACGGCATTTTTCAAAAAAATCACTGAACGCTTTTTCATCTGAAAAGTTTATATATTTATAATACGGAAAATCTTCCGTTTCATCTGATGATATTACCATAACGCAGACAGGTCTGAAATTAAAATTCCTTTCGGGAGTGTAAAGCTTTATATCATCATTTTTTTCACAGAAATCAGTATCTTTATAAAGCATTAAATTCTGAAACATAGTTCCGTCCTTCATATGGTGACCGTAAATAATAAGATTATCGGATTCATCTGTTCTGCAGTTGACATCTAAAAACGGCGTACCATGCTTATCCTCACTGCGTTCAAAATTGTGGTCAAGATAGAAGTCATTATCTTCCTTTGTCTGCATAACGGGATAATTTATTACTGTATCGGGAATTTCAATCCAACCGACAGTATCACGGTTCTGTTCTTTCATATCAATAAGCCATTGATTTATTACAGGCTCTTTATATCCAGAATTTACATCATCATCATCATCATTTATAACAGTTTCGCTTACTTCGGAATTAACATCAACCTGACCAGCAAGCGAACTGTAAAGAATATTCGTGTCATTTTCAGATTTCTTTATTTTCCATAAATTCCACGATGAAAATATAATAATCACTGCACATACGGAATACAGTATAAATTTTAATTTCTTCAAGCAGTTTATCTCCCCTTTCCGAATTTAAAAAGCACGGGCGACCAGTGGTCGCCCTTTTAAAATTTAATTCTCCGTATCACGGAACTTTTTTATATAACGCTCGATTGTCTCAAATGATATTATAAAAATAACAGTTCCGATTATGAGATAAATCCATAATTTTTCGTTCTGAGTATCACCTGTCTGCTTTGAACCGTTTCCACCTATGTCATCTCTGCCGTTTCCGTT
>JAEDMB010000229.1 GCA_016303235.1 Oscillospiraceae bacterium | reverse complement strand
TTCCGCCCGTTATGAATAATACTGCACCAGTCAATCCGCAGAACACTGTTCCGCCTGTTATGCCGAAATCAAATATAAATATTTCTTATCTTGCAAACGAATCAAAGAAAACACCATCAGCTTTTGCAAATGCAATCGCAGAATCCACTAAAAAGAAAAATTCAAATCTTTTCGATATACAGGAATCTGCTGAAATGCCTACTATTATAACATCTATTGAAGATGCTTTCTCACAGGTATCAGGTGAAAAAATTCATAAGAAATCCGAAAAGAAAGATGATAATATAAGCGGACTTTTTGAAGAATATAAAGGACCTTCCTCAACAAAAAGAAAGAATTTCAGTACATCTTCATCTTCATCGAAAAAAGCTCCGTCCGAACCTGACCGCCCGCTTACAAAAGAGGAACTCAAGGCTAAGAAAAAACAGGAAAAAATTGATGCAAAATTTAAAAAGGATTTGGCTAAAAGAGGTTTTTAGTCAGAAAGTGAGGATTTAATGACTGCAAATGAAATAAAAAAATCAATAAGAAAACAGCTTTCCGGTGATTTTGAAAAGGATAAACAGTTTCTCTCCGATAAATCGGAAGAATATATGAAGGAAAACAATGAGGAGGGAATAAGTGCTGTAATTGACCTTCTTTCTGAAATTATGCCCGAAGAATATCAGAAAAGCATTATGCGAATAATGTACATAAACGGAAAGCGTCTTGATAAGGTTTATGCTGATATTCTTGATATGCTTAAAAACAAGCAGAATCTTGAAAAGGCTCTCAGGCTTGCCGAAGAACTTTACAGTAAAATTACAGAGGGATTTCCCGAAAGCGATACAACAAAATTCGTTTCACTCCGCAATACATTTGAAGACAATCTCTATCAGATAGTTTTCAAGCCCGAAAAAACTCTGAACCGCACTCCTTTCGACTTTGCAAGAATGATAAGTGTATACGGATATATTCTTGTAGAATACAGAGAACTTGAAAAGGCAGAAGAAGTTCTGAAAAAGGCTATTGAATACAATCCCGTTGACTGCGGGCCTAAATTTGAGCTTGCCGAAATATACAAGCTTCAGAAAGATAAGGACAAAATAATAGAAATTACAAAGGATACGCTCAGGGTAGCTTCATCTCCGGCCTCTATTGCAAGATGTTATACAAATCTCGGATATATGTGCGTTGACCTCAAGGAATATGATGACGCTGTTGCTTTCTACTATGCAAGTATTCTTTTCTATCCTCATTCTGCTGTAAAGGCTGAACTTCAGAATATCGCAATGATTACCGGTGAAAGACTCGTTCCGCCCGATGACAAGACTGTTCAGAAGACATTTGAAAAATACGGCATAACATACGGAGCTGACAAGACTGTTATAGAAGTTTCCGCACTTCTTTCGCAAAAATCCCTTATGGACAATAATATAAAGGACGCTCTCATCTATCTGAAAATACTTTACGGTCTTACAAACGACCCTCAAATCAAGGATATTATCCTCAAATACGAACCCGATAAAGAACCCGAAAGCAAAACGGAATAAACACGAAAAAATCCGCATAGCTTATTATTAAATAAGCTGTGCGGAGGTTTTTTTATGCGGAAAAATAAAAGCGAAGTCTGGACAAATCTGTATATATGGTCAGTATTGTGTGCTTTGGCAGGCATTTTTGTATGTTTTGCAATACTTTTTCTTTTTTCGGTACTTCTTTATAATACGACTGATGTTATAAAATCATTCACGGTATTTTCTGCAATTTCACTGTCGGCGGGTTCTTTTTCGGGAGGATATTTCTGCGGTCTTTTCAGAAGAAAAAACGGTCTTTATGAGGGATTTTTCTGCGGATTTATCATATATATATTTCTGCTTACAGCAGGCTGTATATTCTTTCATACATTCGGAAATCTTATGAGCATAAGAAAGTTTCTCATATGCATAATTTCATCGTCAGCGGGAGGAGTAATCGGAGTAAATCACAAAAGACCAAAATTTATAAAAAGCTGATATATGAAAAATAACGGGTGAACACAGTTCGCCCGCTGATTTTTT
>JAEDMB010000069.1 GCA_016303235.1 Oscillospiraceae bacterium | reverse complement strand
CCTATTCCGATAGCCTCAAAGTTTCTTGAACCCTGATATGACTGTATAGTTGAGATACCCATTTTTGAAGCTATTTTTACTATACCTGAAAGTATACATGTATTATATGCCGTATCCGCTGCGAAAGTTTCCTTGTCAAGTACTCCTCTGTGAACCATATCCCTTATAGTTTCCTGTGCAAGATACGGATTGACTGCTGTTGCACCGTATGCAAGAAGTGTTGCAAACTGGTGAACTTCTCTCGGCTCACCACTTTCGAGAATAAGCGATGTAGCTGTTTTCTTGTTGTTTACTACAAGGAAATGCTGTACTGCCGATACTGCAAGGAGTGACGGAATAGGAATCATTTTTTCATTGACTCCACGGTCTGAAAGAACGATTATATTTGCACCATCATCATGAGCCTTGTCGACCTTTGCAAGGACTTCATTTATAGCATCTTTAAGAGGTGTACCCTTTTCGTATATAATCGGAACTACTGTGGTTCTGAACTTTGTATTTTTAAGGGATTTTATTTTCATCATGTCAAGACATGAGAGTATAGGATTATTTATTTTAAGTACATAGCAGTTGTCAGGTTTTTCCTCAAGGAGATTTCCTGTTGAACCCGCATAAACGCATGTATCAGTGATAATATTTTCACGGATAGCATCAATAGGCGGATTTGTTACCTGTGCAAAAAGCTGTCTGAAATATGAGAACAGCGGAGGGTCACACTCCGAAAGCGGAGGGATAGGAGAATCACAGCCCATAGCTGCAATAGGTTCTGAACCTGTTTCCGCCATAGGAAGTATACTTGTGCGGATATTTTCGTATGTATATCCGAATGTTTTCTGAAGTCTGCCGATTTCTTCGTGGTCATAGTGCTGTACAGCTTTATTCGGGAATTTCAAATCGCTTAAATGAACGAAATTCATATCAAGCCATTCACCATAAGGCTGTCTGTTTGCATAGTGATTTTTCAAATCTTCATCATCTATAAGCTCACCCTTGACGGTATCTACAAGAAGCATTTTTCCGGGGTGGAGTCTTTCTTTTCTGAGAATCTGTTCGGAGGGAATATCTATTGCACCGACTTCTGATGAAAGAATAAGGAATCCGTCAACAGTGATGTAATATCTTGACGGTCTCAAGCCGTTTCTGTCAAGAACAGCACCCATAAGGTCACCGTCAGTAAACAGAATTGATGCAGGGCCGTCCCAGGGTTCCATCATAGTAGCGTAATACTGATAGAAACTGCGTTTCTTGTCGTTCATAGAATTTACATTTCTGAAAGGCTCTGGAATACATACCATTACGGCAAGAGGGAGTTCCATTCCGGACATAACCATAAATTCAAGGGCATTGTCAAGACGTGCGGAGTCAGAGCCGGCAGTTTCAACAATCGGAAGAACCTTTTTCATATTCTTTCCGAGAACGTCACATGAAACACATTCCTCACGTGCAAGCATTTTATCGGCATTGCCCGTAATTGTATTTATTTCACCGTTGTGAACGATAAATCTGTAAGGGTGAGCCTTCTGCCAGCTTGGATTTGTATTTGTTGAAAATCTTGAATGAACCGTTGCGATTGCGGAAACATAGTTTTCGTCCTGCAAATCGTAATAGAAAAGACGAAGTTCATTTACAAGGAACATTCCTTTATATACAATAGTTCTGCTTGAAAGAGAACATACATAAGTATTTTTGTCTTTGTTTTCAAAAACACGCCTTGCAACATAAAGACGGCGGTCGAAGTCTATTCCTCTCGCACAGCCCTTAGGACGTCTGATAAATACCTGCATAATTGTCGGCATACTTTCCAAAGCTCTTGTACCGAGAACGCTTGAATTTACCGGAACTTTTCTCCAGCCCATAAGCTCAAGCTTTTCGGATTTGAGAACATTTTCAAAAGTTTCCATAGATTTACGGCATTCCTTTTCTTCCTGTGGGAGGAAAAACATTCCTATTCCGTAATCACGTTCATTTCCGAGGTCGAAATCAACAGCGGTCTTAAAAAATTTATGCGAAATCTGGAGCATAATTCCGACACCATCACCGGTTTTTCCTTCAGCGTCTTTACCTGCTCTGTGTTCAAGCGTTTCAACAATACGGAGAGCATTTTCAACAACAAATCTTGATTTTATACCCTTCATATTGACAACTGCACCGATACCGCAGTTTTCGTGTTCAAAACTGGGGTCATACAATCCCTGTTTTTCATAAGGATTCTGATTCCTGTAATTATCCATACTAATCTCCTTTACACGTTGCTATTATCCATATAAACGGACTGAATTAACACATTAATTTTATAATAATCCGGACGATTTGTCAAGAAATTTTCAA
Source organism: Oscillospiraceae bacterium (assembly GCA_016303235.1). Lineage (GTDB taxonomy): Bacteria > Bacillota > Clostridia > Oscillospirales > Ruminococcaceae > Ruminococcus. The sequence continues at coordinate 7,503 of JAEDMB010000069.1, read as the reverse complement.
AGGAATAAAAACTTCCACACTTTAGAAAAAAAACCAAACCGGCAATTTTTATTAATATAAAAAAACGATTTCAGGAATTTTTCATAAAAACAAAAAATACTGCCTTAAAAATTCAGAAAAAAGGCAGTATTTTAAAAATCTAAATTTACTACAAGAAAAGTCAAAAAACAGAGTTGTATTTTGTACAATTACAGCAGTACACCGCTGAAATACAGTTTTTTGAAATTATTATTCAAGACTGTCCTCTTTTCCGCTTGAAAGATTGGCATAATATTCAAGTATACGGCTTGCATCAGAGGAATCAACAGTTCCGTCATGATTTACGTCAGCACATTCAATCTGCTTATCCGTAAGTCGGTAGCCCTGACCGCTTGAAAAGCTTGCATATGCACTCAGAACAGCAGAGGCATCGGAAGAATCAATTTTCAAATCCTGATTTACGTCACCTGTTCCGAAAGGCTCTCCGACCTGAATTGTAATTGATTTTACATTGGGAAGAAAATCCTTTGAATCTGAATAGTATGTGCCGTATGATATGCCGTTTTCAATGCTGTTCCATTCCTCATCGGTAACTGAATTTATATCTTTTATTGCCGGTTCAATATAGTATATTTTATAAAAACCGTCGGGAGTTCCCTGCTTTACAACGGCATCAAAATCGCTAATCATATAGGCATCAGAATCACCGTCAAACCAGTTTACAGCACTTTTCATATCTGACTGATAAGAAATTGAATAGGCAGTTTCGGAACGTCCTGTTGTTTCGTCGGGCTTGTCGGGAATAATAAACTGTCCCTGAAATCCGTATTTTGAATTTGTAACCTTTCCGAAACATGTGAGAGGCTTTGTTGATGTGAAAACAGTTCCGTCAGAGAGCATATATTCAGTTTCTTCATTTATATTAGCAAGAGGGCTTAAAAGATTTCCGAGTGTTAAATATTCGCTGTCGGATTTCCAGCGTAATCTCAAAGCTCCTATATTGTTTGATGAATCATCTATGTACATGCCTATTCTGACTGAAACGTCACCGTTTGCAACATCTTCAGCAGATACTTTTACTATATCAGTGCTTTCTCCGGATTTGAAATATAAAAGCGGTATGCTTTCGGCATATGACGGAAATATATTTACAGCAGAAATCATAACAATTCCGGCAGTAACAGATGAAATTAATTTCCTTTTCATATCTCATCAGCCACCCTGAGAACTATTTCCGCAACACGCTTTGCAGATATTTTTTCAAATTCATCAAATGACATTGCACCGTCATCATCAGCGTTATCCGAAATACATCTCACGCTTACAAAGGGAACATTATTAAGATAACAGCAGTGACCTATTGCAGATGTTTCCATATCAACGGCATACGGATTAAATTCATTCTGTATAGCCTTTTTGACTTCATTGCTTGATATAAAAGCCTCACCGGAAACAATTCTTCCTCTGAATGATTTTATACCGCATTTCTGACAGATTTCCTCTGTTTTTGCGATAAGTCTTTCATCAGCCCTGAATATTCCGCAGTAAGGCGGATAATCTACAAGGAAATGCTGGTCGAGGTCGTGGGCGAGAACTTCCGTCGATATTACAATGTCGCATACCTGAACATCGTCATTCATACCGCCTGCTATACCAGTATTTATTATGCAGTCCGGAGCGAAATTGTCAATAAGTACCTGTGTGCATAGTGCGGAATTTACCTTTGCTATGCCACAGCAGGCATTAATTATCTTTTTTCCGTTTACATGATTGATATAGAAATCAAATCCCGATTTTCTTACGATTTCGGCATCGCCCAGAGTTTTACGTATATCAGCAAGCTCCGACGGCATTGCACCTATAATTCCGATAGTATTCATTTTGTGTCAAATCCTCCTGTATTTTTTGATATAAAAAGATTATATCATATAATTACAGAAAAATCAATTGAAATATTTGTTAAGAAGATTATTTTTTATATCCCATAATTCCTGTGACAAATCAACATAGTATTCGTGCGGATTTTCAAAACGCTTTACTTCGTCCCATATGAGTGAAAGCTGTTCCTTGCAGTACTGACGTATTTCGGGCATAGTCGGGAGCTTATAGACACATTCACCGTTTTTGAAAAGCTGTACCTGTAATTTCTTTGCAGTGAAATTCGTAAGGGTTTTGCGTTTGTATGTCTGTTCGGGATTGAATATAACATACGGCTTAGTATCGTCAATGACTTCTCCTGCAACTGTTATTACATCAGCAATAGCCATACCCGTGGAATTGTCAAAAAGTCTCCATACTTCTTTATATGAGGGATTTGTAATCTTTGAAGTATTTTCTGAAAGCTTTATCTTTGGAATGATTTCTCCGTTTTCCTCAACTGCTGACAGCTTATATACTCCGCCGAATACCGGTTCAGACTTTGAAGTAACAAGACGTTCACCGACTCCGAAACTGTCTATCTTTGCCCCCTGTGATATAAGGTCACGGATAATATATTCATCGAGTGAATTTGATGCAACTATTTTTACGTAGTCAAGACCGGCATTGTCAAGCATTTTTCTTGCTTTTTTGGAAAGATATGCAATATCTCCGCTGTCAATTCTGATTCCCGCACCCTTGTGACCTGATTTTTCAAGCTCCTTGAATACAGTTATAGCGTTGGGGACTCCTGATTTCAGTACATTATAGGTATCAACAAGAAGTGTACAGCTATCGGGATATACTTTTGCATATGCACGGAATGCGGAAAGTTCATCAGGGAAAAGCTGTACCCAGCTGTGAGCCATAGTTCCGAGTGCATTTACTCCGAAATCACGGTCTGATATAGTACAGGCAGTACCCGCACACCCTCCTATATATGATGCTCTTGCACCGTATACAGCACCGTCATAACCCTGAGCCCTTCTTGAACCAAATTCCATTACAGGTCTGCCGTCAGCAGCGGTAACTATTCTGTTTGCCTTTGTAGCAATAAGGCTCTGATGATTTATTGTCAGTAATATCATAGTTTCGATAAACTGTGCCTGAATAGCTTCGCCACGTACCGTTATAATAGGTTCATTGGGAAATATAGGAGTACCCTCCGGAACAGCCCACACATCGCATGTAAACCTGAAATTTTCAAGATATTTCAGAAAATCTTCGCAGAACATATTTTTACTTCTTAAATATTCAATATCTTCGGGAGTAAATTTAAGATTATTCAGATATTCAACAACCTGTTCAACGCCTGCCATAATCGCATAGCCGGCATTGTCAGGAACTTTTCTGAAAAACATATCGAAATAAGCAATCTGTTCAGCTCTGCCGTTTTCAAAAAATCCGTTTGCCATAGTGATTTCATAGAAATCAACAAGCATAGTCAGATTACGGTTATTCATATCAAACAATCTCCTTTGCAATTTCAATACCATTAGTATTCATAATCATAAGTGCCGAAATATTCATAAAATCGGCATTGTGTATTCCGCCGTCATAAGTTTCGACAGTGTTGACAGGTATTATAATTCTTGATTTTTTGTCAGTCTGATTGAAGTAAGTTTTCAGAGTTATACAGAAATTGCAAACGCATATATCCGTACAGTCACCGCATACTATAAAATTTTCCCACTGCGGATTTTTTTCAAGAAGCTTCTGAAATTCGGGAGCATGAAAGCCGTTTGTAGAATTTTTCGGAATTACTGTAAGGATTTTATCTTTTATTTCGTCGATTATTTCTGATTCTGATGTATTTTCAAGGCAATGTACAGGAAAGCTTTCAAATTCAACGGCATTTTCTTTGTGACAATCAGCAAATGCAATTATATCGATATTTTTTTCACGGCATTTTGAAACAAGCTCCGATACTTCGGGAATTATATTTTTTATTCTCGGACTTGACAGAGCTCCCTCATTTACAAAGCCGTTAATCATATCAACTATAACAAGTACAGTTTTATCGGGTTCAAACTCCGAAAGATTAACAGGCGGTGCGGAATAAATATATTTTTTTATTTCTGAAAGCATATATAAAACCTCCTAAGCAAAAAAACGGCATACTAAATTATAAGTATGCCGTCCGTGTTTTATGTAGAAATTTATAAATTTCAGAGAGTTACAATTTCTCCCCAAAGCTCTCTTGGAGCAGCAACGGCATTTGATTCATCGGTATCAATGTGCATAGCTGCGGAGAATTTTTCGGATACTCTTACAACGACATCGCCGAGAATAGCCTTTCTGCCGTCAGTATCAAGCTTAACCCATACAATATCCTTATCCTTAACGCCCATTTCTTCGGCATCAGCAGGAGTGAGATGTATATGACGCTTTGCAACGATTACGCCCTCTGAAATTTCAACTTCACCGCAAGGACCTATAATCTTGCAGGCACCTGAACCGGCAACATCGCCTGATTCTCTTACGGGTGCGGAAATACCGATTGAACGTGCATCAGTAGCGGAGAGTTCAACCTGATTTGCAGGACGTACAGGGCCGAGAATTGAAACGTTAGGGAGTTCCTTTTTAGGTCCTACGATTGTAACTCTTTCCTCACAGGCGAACTGTCCGGGCTGTGAAAGGTCTTTCTTTTTTGTAAGAGTTGCACCTTTGCCGAAAAGGATTTCAAGAGCTTCCTGAGTAACGTGAACGTGTCTTGCAGAAGTTTCTACAATAAATTTCTTTGACATAATTAATATAGCCTCCAAAAAAATAATTTATTGTATATATTCTAACACTTTTTTTCCAAAACGTCAAGGGAAATCCGATAAATTTACATATTGCACAAAAAAACACGATAATATTTTTATATTAATATCTTTTTGATATTAACAAAACTTTCAGAAAATCCGTCAGACGTTATCTGACGGTTTTTCAAGTGAGACACGAGGGATTTGAACCCTCGACCCTACGCTTAAAAGGCGTATGCTCTGCCAACTGAGCTAGTGTCTCATTTATTCTGTTTTTGTGTTTTTTATTTGTCTCACACAACGTAATATATTATATCACGCCTTTTTGAAAAAGTCAACCCCTTTTTTAACGGTTTGTATGCTTGTACAAAAATATATTTTATTATGCATTTAAACTATAAAAATATACAAAAATTATAAAAATCCGTAAAATGCTGTTGACTTTTGAAAACATCTGTGATATAATAATAAAGTCGTCAGGAAACGACTTCAAAAATGTGCCTGTAGCTCAGCTGGATAGAGTGACTGGCTACGAACCAGTAGGTCGGGGGTTCGAATCCCTCCAGGCACGCTTAAAGGAAACGGATAATAATTCGTTTCCTTTTTATTTTTCACAAAAAATAAAAACGGGTAATTTTTATTTACCCGTTTTTTTATTAATTTCTTTTATTTCCTCAACGATTTTTTCATCTATTGGCAGAGGTTCAAACAGCGGACGTGTGAGATAATATCCTTGCAGTAAATCAACACCACATTCAATTACTGTACGCATTTCGTTGTAAGTTTCAACGCCCTCTGCAAGCACCATAATATTTTTAGTCTTTGCAATCTGCACAAGATTGCTAATAATGCTTGTACGGCTTATATCCCTGTCGCACCCGCTTATAATAGAACGGTCTATTTTTATAAGATTGGGATTAATCGTTATAAGAGCATATTCGCTGTTGTAACCGCTTCCGAAGTCATCAAGAGCGATTTTTGCTCCCCACCTTGCAACAATTTTCTGTTTTTCCTTAATATATTCATCGTTGGTTTTATCGCTTTCGAGGACTTCAAGAACGATATTTTTAAGATACTGACCGTTTTCGGATTCAAGCACAGAAATATCTTCTTTTTTCATAAGACAGTTTGAAAGGGAATTTATAAATATTTTTTTATCGGGGGAAATATTTCCCTTTTTAATCTGTTCACGGTAATTTTTAAGGCTGAGAACCCATGTAAGACGTTCTATTTCATAGAGCTTTGCTCCTGTTCTTGCTATACGGATAAATTCAAGGGGAGATTTCAGAACGGCTGACTGCGGACGCATAAGAGCTTCATATCCATATATTTCGCCTGTTTTAGCGGAAACAATACTCTGAAAAGAATATTTTATACTCTGTTCATCAATAATTCTGTTCATTTCCTCAATACCGGTAATAAGTATAGAATCCTTGCTGTAAAGCGAAATATTAAACTCTGCGATATTACCCTTTGTGGAATGTTTTATAGTATACATTGCGAAATCGGCATATTTTATTAAAAGCTCATAGGAGGGTGAATCATCGGGATACCACGAAATTCCACCGCTTGCCCTTATTTTGTAGTGAGTGCCGTCAGCAAGTATGCAGTAGCTTTCATCAAGGCGTTTTCTGACTTCTGAAATAATTTTTCTTATTTCGTCCTTTGAATCAAAACCACTCAGAAATACATTAAATTCATCGCCCGACATTCTCGCAACGACTCCTCCGTAATCCCTGAAAGTCTTGAATATATTTGCAGCAGTTTTAATATAATCGTCACCGAAATCGTGCCCATATGTATCATTGACATATTTAAGATTATCCAAATCCCACATAATAAAAGCGGATACTTTCAAGGCTCTCGGATTTGCAAACATTTCATCTATCTTGTTGTAATATGCACGTCTGTTGAGGAGTCCCGTTGTAATATCATAGTCACGCTCATATTCAATTTTTTTCTTTTCGATAACTATTTTTGTTATATCCTGTACAAGTCCGAGAACGTTGGACTTATCCCTCATAAGGCTGAATTTAAACCATCTTGCTGTTTTGTTTTCGGGATTTTTATAAAATACTTCAATGCTTATGCTTTCTCCGGAGGAATTATTATGATTAGGTTCGCTGAAAATTTCATGAGAACATACCTTGTCTTCACTGTCAATAATTTTTATAAAGTTTCTGAAATCATCAAAGGAAATTATTTTATCCTCCTGTTCAATATCAGGCAATCGGAAAAGCTTTATAAGGCTTTCGCCTACAAATACATCTTTTGCGATATAGTCATACATAAAAACGCCTATTCCCATATCAACCATACTTATTATTCTTGAAACTCTTGAGGCTTGTTCAATAACAGCGACCTGAAGTTTTTCGATAGCCTCTCCGAGCTTGTCAACTTCATCTATGCCGGAAGAACTGAAACATACAATCTGACTTGTTTTTTCATTAAAGCCTGATTTCAGAGTTCTTTCGTTAAGAGTCTGTATCATTCTTGCAACAGGATTTGTTATGCTTCTGTTTATAATGACAGCACAAAGCGTACTGAAAACCATAGATATTATTGACGAAACAGCAAAAAGCTTTATAAGTGTTGTATATATATTGAGAACCTTTGATTTTTCCGCAACGGAAATCAATGCCCATTTCTGATTTTTATAAGGCGAACCGGAATTATATATATTCATCTCCTGTATATTTCCGACCATTTCTATTCTGCTCTCGGGATTGAAATCGTATATATCACCTCTGATTTTATTCTGTTTGCTTATAACTGTATTTTCATCGACAAGCTTTCCGAAAACAGCACCGGAATGCATAACAACGGAATATTCACCGTCATTATCATCATCAAGTCCGAG
>JAEDMB010000228.1 GCA_016303235.1 Oscillospiraceae bacterium | reverse complement strand
TTATATAAAATGGAAAGAATATGTTATCAGAACGTCAGCAAAATATCTTCTCAGCAAACGTGGTACAGTCTGGAAGTGTGGCATTGATGAATACGATGAAAAAGCACCATACAGTCACTATTGCGATGAGCTTATAGGCGATGAAATATCCATAAATAATTTTTTAGCGGATTATGGCGATATTGTTATCTTTGACAGGCGACCGTTTCACGATATATGCCATATGCTTTACGGTCATGATGGCATTGAAGAAGCAGGACTTTATGTGGAAAAAGGAAAATTGAAAATTTTTCCGGTAGAATACCATATTAATGGCTTTGAGGATATTGCCTTTGAATTGCGTATTGCTGTTCAGGAAAATATGAGCAGATTGAGTGAGCAGGAAAATATTTTACTTATGATTCAACAGAAATATCGTTCACTGGGCGGAGATGATGGCTATTATATGCTGACAGATATAATCTGTAGTGTTTATGATTATGAGCGGGAAACCGGTACAGAAGGAATGCCGATTGAAATGGTGGAAGAAAAGTTTCTGAAATGAGAGGCATAGACTATGCGGAATTATTATTACGTTTCCGACAAAAAGTATATCATGAATCAGCTTGAACGTAATGGCATACAAGCCGGTAATCTTGATATTTCCGATTATACTCATGTATGCGGAACGGCAGAATATATTGCCGGTCTGCTTGATGAAAAAGAACTTCTGCATAGAAACTGTTCAGAAATATCAAATGCTGAATTTACTGGCAGGAAGAAACCGTTTGTGTTTCTGACTCTTGAAAATATGAAATACTATTTTCTCAGCTTTGATGCAGTTGTCTTTGCAGTATCAGAATACAGGGCATATGAACGAAAGTATGAATTTGTTGTTGTGATTTCAGACAAATTTACAGAAGAAATTTCTTACCGCCGGAATAAAGAAATTGTTCAGAAAAAGAAATATTTCGGCAGAATACATTTTCACCATTCTGAAATTCATGTGCTTGGAAAAATTTCATGGGACGGAGACAAGGTTTACATACAGCCGATTATAATTTATTAAAAGGAGAAATGATTATGAATTTATATGATTATGCTGTTTCTTATCTTAAGGAACATACAAAAAATCTGGTTAATGATGCTGTGCTTGATGATTATTTTGAAGTACATAAAGCATCATCACTGGACGAGGCTTTTAAAAGAGGTGTTGTTTCGGTCAATGATAACAACAAGCGAACTATGGCAAACACCATTGCTTATTTTAGACCTGAACGCAAGGCCGTAATAGATGCTATACTTTGCAATTTCAAACTGAATACAGTGCGTGCAAAATACGGCAATGACGTTGAAGAATTGTGGAAAGACCTGTGCAGTCAGTGCGTACCCGATTCGGAACAGTCTCCGAAAGGTGCATGGTACAAATTCGCCAGAAATATCATTACCCTTGCGACATATTTATCTGAGTTCAGTGATATTGATGAACTGTATCAGGAATTTGAAAAAGCAGAAAGTCCTGAAGAAAAAATAAAGCTTGTAAATAAAGTTTCTGCACAAGTATCACAGTGGGGGTTTGCTATGGCAAGCAACTGGATTAAAGATATGGGAATGACTGGATACTGTAAGCCTGACCAGCATATATGTGCAATTATCGACGGAATTTATCAGACAGGAGATAATATGAAAACTGTTTTTAAAAAGGTCATTGAAATTGCAAATCAATGTAATGTATCACCTTTCAAACTGGACAGGGTGCTGTTTCTTGTCGGTTCCGGTGACTTCTACGGACAGGGACACGAAAATATCAGAAAGTTGTATAACGGCAATGAAAAGGATTTTATCAAATGTTTCAAAGCACAGATGAAATCCGGAAATTTGAAATAATGTGATATATTAAAGGGGGCATTTTTTATGGGCTTTAAAATCGAATATGGTGTCTTGAAAGCATACACAGAAGAACGTGGCATTACGGAAGTCGTGATTCCTGATGGTGTGATAAGTATCGGAGAGAAAGCATTCAAAGAATGCAGAAACCTTACTAATGTCATCATTCCTGATAGTGTGACAA
>JAEDMB010000068.1 GCA_016303235.1 Oscillospiraceae bacterium | reverse complement strand
GCTATGAAACTCGGCTGGTTCAAGATTTACAGACCGCTTGAATACTATGCAACTTATTTTACTGTCAGCGGTGAGGCTTTTGATGCTGTAATTGTTTCAAAGGGAAAGAATGCAGTCCGGAGCAAAATTGAAGAAATAAAAGCTAAGGCAAGCGAACATACTGCCACTCAGAAAGACAATGCACTTCTTGACATACTGCTTATTGTAAATGAAATGATGGCAAGGGGATATGATTTTCTTCCGGTAGACCTCTATAAATCGCATGCAACAAAATACCTTATAGAGGACGGAAAAATAAGAATACCATTTTCCGCTGTTGAAGGAATAGGCGAAAACGCTGCGAACAGCATATATGAAACTGTTCAGAAAGGTGATTTTATATCCGTTGAGGAATTTCATAAGCAAAGCAAGATTTCAAAAACTATTCTTGAACTTCTGAAATCTATGGGTGCTTTCGGAAATATGCCCGAAACTAATCAGCTTTCTTTCTTTTAGCTTGACTTTAAAGTCATAATATGCTATTATTAGCATATAAATACAGTTTACTGAAAAAGGAGAGATTTTATGAAAAGATATGACCTGCTCACTCCGGAAGGTACTAAAGACCTTTTATTTGAAGAATCAATGCTCCACAGAAGCATTAAAAATACACTTGACAGCATTTTCAGAAAAAGCGGATACAGTGAAGTTATAACTCCTGCTCTTGAATTTTTTGACGTTTTCAGTCTTAATTCAAATTACTTTCCGCAGGAAAATATGTATAAGCTTACCGACAGCAAGGGAAGGCTTATGGTCTTAAGACCTGATTCCACAATGCCTATTGCACGTATGACCGCTACACGCCTTAAAGATGCAACACTACCTTTAAGATTATACTATAATCAGAAAGTATACCGTTCCGAACCGGCTCTCAAGGGCAGAAGTGACGAAATTTCACAGATGGGTATCGAACTTATAGGTTCATCAATGAAAATGGCTGACCTTGAAGTATGTTCATGTGCAATAGATACCCTTGAGGCATGGGGTATGAAATATACTCTTGAAATCGGTCATATAGGAATATTTAAAGAACTTGTAAACAAAATTGATGCCGATGATAATCAGAAAGAGGAAATCAGAAAGCTTATCGAAAAGAAAAATTTCCCTGCACTTAATGATATGCTTGATTCCTTTGGAAACAGTCCGGCAGTACAGTCACTTAAAAAGCTCCCGTCACTTTTCGGAGGAGAGGAAGTCTTTGAAAAGGCTAAAAAAGCTATTCCCGATGAAAAAATAAGATTTATTCTTGATGACCTTAAGAGTATTTACAATGATGTTTCAGCCCTCTGCGGAAAAGAAGGTCAGGTTACAGTAGACCTCGGTCTTGTAAACAAAACAGATTACTATACAGGCATTATAATCAAAGGCTATCTTCAGGGACATGGTGCAAAGGTTATATCCGGCGGAAGATATGACAGACTTATTTCAGAATTTGGCTATGATGTTCCTGCTGTGGGATTTGCAGTTGATGTCAATTCCGTTGCAAAGGTAATCGCAAAGAATGGCGATATAAACAGCTATAAGCCCGTATCTGATGTAATAGTATATTCCGCTCCCGGAAACGAAGTAAAGGGTATAAAAACTGCAAACAAGCTCCGTGCAAAGGGAGATGTTGTTGAAAATGCACTTTTTGAAACTCTTGACGCTGTAAGAGAATACGCAAGGGAAAAAAGAATAGCAAAGATAGTTGTAGTTGAGGAGGATATCAATGAATAAACCGCTCAGAATAGCTCTTACAAAGGGCAGACTCGAAAAGGATACAATCGGACTTTTTGAAAAAATAGGCTTTGACTGTACCGCTTTGCGTGAAAAGGGCAGAAAGCTTATACTTCCTGTACCCGATGCTAATGCAGAGGCAGTACTCGCAAAGGCAAATGATGTTATCACCTATGTTGAACATGGCGTCTGTGATATCGGAATTGTAGGAAAAGATACAATCGTTGAAATGGGCGGAAAGTTTTTTGAACTCGTTGACCTCGGATTCGGAAAATGCAGATTTGCTCTTGCCGTAAAAAAAGGCAGTGACTTTTACAGCGGATTCGGAGTAAAGACAATTGCTACAAAATACCCGAATATCGCAAGAAACTACTTTGAATCAAAGGGTATGGACGTTGAAATAGTAAAAATAGAGGGTTCAGTTGAGCTTGCACCGCTCCTTGAACTCGCTGACGGAATAGTCGATATAGTTGAAACAGGTGCAACCCTTAAGGAAAACGGTCTTGAAGTTGCTGAATATATTATGCCGATTTCAGCAAGAGTTATTGTAAATACTGTAAGCCTTAAAATGCGTCAGAAAGAAATCGAAAATCTTATAAAGCTTATAGAGGAGAATCTTTAAAATGAGAAAAATTTATGCGAACGGTTCTGATGAACTCGAATTTTTTAAGGAACTCGATAAAAGACACGGCGAAACCAATAAGAAAGTAACAGAGGCTGTATCTGAAATAATCGAAAACGTAAGGGAAAACGGTGACAAGGCCGTTAAGGAATATACACTTAAATTTGACGGAAGTCTGCCGGAATATTACGAAGTTCCGAGAGATGTAATAAATGATGCTCTTGATGAGGCTGATGAGGATTATGTCAATGCACTTCTTAACGCCATGGAAAATATTGCGGATTTCCACAACAGACAGCGTCAGCAGGGATTCATAAATGCAAAGGAAAACGGAGTCATAATGGGACAGCGTATCCGAGGACTTGAAAGAGTCGGACTTTACGTTCCGGGCGGAACTGCTGCGTATCCTTCAAGTGTCCTTATGAATGCAATTCCCGCAAAGATTGCCGGAGTAAAGGAAATTATAATGGTAACACCTCCATGCAAGGACGGTACACCGAATAAGGATATACTCACAGCAGCGGCAGTATGCGGAGTTGACCGTGTATTTATGCTCGGAGGAGCTCAGGCAATTGCTGCACTTGCATACGGTACTGAAACAATTCCGAAAGTTGATAAAATAGTAGGCCCCGGAAATATTTACGTTGCAACAGCTAAAAAGCTCCTTTTCGGAACTGTTGATATAGATATGATTGCAGGGCCGAGCGAAATACTTGTTATGGCTGATGATACTGCTAACCCGAAATTTATCGCTGCTGATTTGATGTCACAGGCTGAACACGATGTTATGGCGTCATCAATACTTGTTACAACAAGCGAATCTCTTGCGGATAAGGTTCTTGCGGAAATTGACCGTCAGGCTGAAAATCTTTCAAGAAAGGATATTATTAAAAAATCTCTTGAAAACTACGGCGCAATAATTATTACGGACTGCCGTCACTGTGCCGTTGAGCTTGCAAACGCAATAGCTCCTGAACACCTTGAAGTACACATGGAAAATCCTATGGAACTTCTCGGAAGTCTTGACAATGCAGGTTCAATTTTCTTAGGTCAGTATGCCTCCGAACCTCTCGGAGATTACTATGCAGGGCCTAACCATGTACTTCCTACAAGCGGTACTGCGAGATTCTTCTCACCTCTCGGCGTTGACAGCTTTATAAAGAAAATAAGCTATACATACTATACTGAAGAAGCTCTCCGTGAAGCCGAAAAAGATATCGTAACAATTGCGGAAAAAGAAGGTCTTACTGCACATGCAAATGCAGTTAAGGTAAGATTTGAATAATAATTTAATTGTCGGGGATTATTTCCCCGACTTTAACAATTAAACTTTTGATTTTTTAGGAGTTTTAAAAAATGAATAAATCTTTATCATGGGAAAATAATGTCAGAAGAGTAATTCCCTATACTCCGGGAGAACAGCCCAAAAATCCGGATAAAATCAAACTGAATACCAATGAAAATCCATATCCGCCCTCCCCGAAAGTTCTTGATGCTTTGAATAAATTTGATTATGAAGCTTTGAAACTTTATCCGGATACAAATTCGACCGTTCTTGTAGATGAACTTGCAAAATATTATAATATAAAGCCGGAACAGATTTTTGTCGGAGTTGGGTCTGATGATGTTATATCTATGGCATTTCTGACATTTTTCAATTCGGACAAGCCGGTTTTATTTCCGGACATAACATATTCATTCTATGATGTATGGGCAGATGTTTACAGAATACCATATGTTACAAAGCCTCTTACAGATGATTTTAAAATCAATCCCGATGACTATAAAATTTCCAACGGAGGAATTATATTCCCGAATCCGAACGCTCCGACAGGGGTCGAGGAAAATATCGATATGATTGAGGATATTATAAAGGCAAATCCCGATTCCGTTGTTATGATTGATGAGGCATATGTTGATTTCGGAGGCAAAAGCTGTCTGCCTTTGATAGATAAATATGAAAATCTTCTTGTAATTCAGACTTTTTCAAAATCACGTTCAATGGCGGGAATAAGAATCGGCTATGCTATGGGAAATCCTAAGCTTATAAAATATATGAATGACGTGAAATTCTCAATAAATTCCTATACTATGAATACAATAACGCAGATTTGCGGTGCTGAAGCCGTGAAAGATACTGAATATTTCAATGATGTTACTGCAAAGATAATCGAAACAAGAGAGTATTCAAAGAAAAAGCTCTCCGAACTTGGATTCAGTTTTCAGGATTCAATGAGTAATTTTATATTTGCAAAGCATAACAAATATAAGGCTTGTGATATATTTGAGGATTTGAAAAAGCGTAATATATTTGTAAGATATTTCAATAAGCCGAGAATTGACAACTATCTTAGAATTACTGTCGGAACTCCCGCAGAAATGGACAGCCTTTTCAAGGCTCTCAGCGAAATTTTTGAGGAGTATGAAAGGAACTGATTTTATGAGAACTGCATCTGTTGAAAGGAATACGAAAGAAACACAGATAAAAATCAGCATAGCTCTTGACGGAAAAGGTGAAAATAAAATTTCCACCGGAATAGGATTTTTCGACCATATGCTTACAGCACTTTCCGCACACAGCGGAATCAGTATGGATATAGACGTAAAAGGCGATTTGTATGTTGACGGTCATCACACTGTTGAAGATACGGGAATCGCTCTCGGACAGGCATTTGCAAAGGCTCTCGGAAACAAATCGGGAATTGAACGCTATGGCACTGCATACATACCTATGGACGAATCGCTTGCTTTTGCAAGTCTTGATATAAGCAACAGACCGTTTTTAGTATGCAATGTTGAATATACCAATGAAAAAATAGGCGAATTTGATACTTGTCTTACTGAAGAATTTTTCCGTGCATTTGCTTTCAATGCGGGAATTACACTTCATATAAATCTGCTTTACGGAACGAATGACCACCACAAATGTGAGGCAGTATTCAAATCAGTTGCACATGCTCTGAAACAGGCTGTAAGAGAAAACAAAGACGGAAGAACACTTTCAACAAAGGGGGTAATATAAATTGATAGCTATTATTGATTACGGTGCAGGAAATATATTCAGCGTCAAGAATGCTCTTGACTATCTCGGACTTGAAAGTCAACTCACTTCCGATAAGGATTTTATAAAATCAGCAGATGAAATAATACTCCCCGGTGTAGGAGCTTTTCCGTCTGCAATGAAAATGCTTGAAAATTCAGGTCTGATTGATACTATAAAATCAGAATCGCAGAAAAAGCCATTCCTTGGAATATGTCTCGGAATGCAGTTGATATTTGAAAAAGGCTACGAATTTGAAGAATGTGACGGTTTGGGACTTATTAAGGGCGATGTCAGAAAAATTGAATCGGAAAATCTTATAATTCCGCATATGGGCTGGAATAAGCTTGAATTTCTTAACTCTTGCAGACTTCTTGACGGTCTGGGTGATAACGAGTATGTATATTTTGTACACTCATATAAAGCCGTATGCAGTGACAGTGATATATCAGCATACTGCGAATACGGCGGAAAAGTTCCGGCACTCGTTCATGACGGAAAATATGTTTACGGAGCTCAGTTTCATCCCGAAAAAAGCGGTAAAACAGGGCTTAAAATACTTGAGAATTTCGGAGGACTTGTAAAATGATAATATTTCCGGCAATAGATATAAAGGACGGTAACTGTGTAAGACTTTTCAAAGGCGATTTCAATACGGTTGAGAAAGTGGCTTCCGATTATCTCGAAACCGCACAGAGCTTTGAATCTGCCGGTGCAAAGTGGATTCACATGGTAGACCTTGACGGTGCAAAAGAGGGCAGACCGGTTAATACTAAAATATATACTGATGTTGCAGAGAAAACTAATCTTAAAGTCGAACTCGGCGGAGGTATAAGAAGTCTTGAAACAATTCAGGAATACTTGAATATGGGCATTTCAAGAGTAATACTCGGTTCTGTTGCACTTAAAAATCCAAAGCTTGTAAGAGATGCCGTTGAAAAATTCGGAAGCGAAAAAATTGCAGTCGGAATCGATGCAGTAAACGGTATGGTTGCAACGGAGGGCTGGCTCGATACTTCCGATGTTAATTATATTGACCTCGCTAATGAAATGATTTCCGCCGGAGTGAAATATTTTATCTTCACTGATATTTCAAAGGACGGAACTCTTTCCGGAGTAAACAAAGAACAGTTAAAGGCTCTTGCGGACGCTACAAGCGGAAAGTGCTGTATTACGGCAAGCGGTGGAGTGCATACAATGGCTGATATTATCGCCTGCAAGGAAATGGGACTTTACGGTACAATATGCGGAAAGTCAATATATAAGGGTACTCTTAATCTGAAAGAGGCTATTGAATATTCAGAAAAGCAGTAGGTGTATAAATAAGATAAATCGGAATTTGTGAGGTCAGATATGGTTATCAAAGAAAGGTAAAGAGGCTTTCAGAAAGTAATATTCTGTAAGGGGGACTCTGTGCCACTGCAAGTCTTTTAACAATGTTCATTCGGAAAAATAAATCGAAATTTGTGAGGGTGTTTAAATTGAAAACTTTATATGTATCTGATTTAGATGGAACTTTATTGAGAAGCAATGAAGCAACTTCGGAATACACAAATAATGTCATTAACAGTCTAACAGAAAGAGGAATGATTTTTTCTTATGCTACAGCTCGTTCGTTAATTACTGCCAAGAAAGTAACAAATGGTATTAATGCAAAAATCCCGTTAATTGTATATAATGGTGCATTCATAATTGATAATGTTACAGAAGATATAATGATTGCAAATTATTTTGATGATTCAGTTTATGAGGTATTAGACGAACTATTTACAAACAAGATATATCCAATTGTTTATGCGTATATAGAAGGAAAGGAGAAGTTTTCATTTGTGCCGGAATTATGCACAGTCGGTATGAAAAAGTTTATTAATAGCAGGAATGGTGATATTCGAACTAATACTGTAAATACAACGAATGATTTGAAAACAGGCGATATATTTTATATTACTTGTATAGATGAACCGGAGAAATTGAAGCCGATATATGATAAATATAAAGATAGATTTCATTGTGTTTATCAGACAGATATATATACAAATGAACAGTGGCTTGAGATTATGCCGTTAGCAGCTTCTAAATCAAATGCAATAAAGCAGTTAAAATCGCTTCTCAGATGTGAAAAATTAGTTGTTTTTGGTGATGGAAAAAATGATATAGATATGTTTGAGTTGGCTGATGAAAGCTATGCTGTTCAAAATGCACATGAGTACTTAAAAAAATATGCTACTGCAATTATTTCATCAAACGATGATGACGGTGTTGCAAAGTGGCTTGAACAAAACTATAATGGATAGCTTCTGATTTATACTACTGACAAATTCCAGTTTGCATAGCGGTTAAATTCTGATTTATAATAAAAAAATAAAGGAGGCTGAAAAATGCTTGCAAAAAGAATAATTCCCTGTCTTGACGTAAGAAACGGAAAGGTAGTAAAGGGAGTAAACTTTGAGGGAATAAAGGACGTAGGAGACCCTGTTGAATGTGCCGAGGAGTACAACAGACAGGGTGCTGATGAAATAGTATTCTATGATATTACAGCGTCATACGAGGGCAGAGGAGTTTTCCTTGATGTAGTTCGTGAGACTGCTAAAAAAGTATTCGTACCGCTTACAGTAGGCGGAGGAATCAAGACTGTTGACGATATAAGGGAAACTCTCAGAGCCGGTGCGGATAAAGTATCAGTAAATTCACAGGCGGTAAAAAATCCCAGTCTGATTAAAGAGGGTGCGGATATATTCGGAAGTCAGTGTATATGCGTAGGAATTGACGCTAAGAAAATCGCTGAAAACAAATGGACTGTATATATAAACGGCGGACGTGTTGATATGGGAATCGACCTTATAGACTGGGTAAAGCAGATTGAACAGCTCGGAGCAGGTGAAATCTGTTTGAACTCCATTGACGCTGACGGTACTAAAAACGGCTTTGATATACCTATGCTGAAAGCTGTATGCGATTCGTGCAGTATTCCGGTAATAGCAAGCGGAGGAGCAGGAAAAATAAACGATTTTTCAGAAGTCTTTGAAAAGACGGGTGCTACCGCAGCTCTTGCAGCGTCGCTTTTTCACTTCAGGGAGCTTACAGTACAGGAAGTAAAACAGTACTGCCGTAATAAGGGCGTTGTTGTGAGGTAAATTGGAATTTTAACCAAGTGACAAATCATAATTCGTTAAGGGTATGACTTATGAGTGATATATGTGATAATTTCTACAATGTTACGATGACTGGACGGATATGTTATATTTTTATGTGTATTGAAAAATACCTTGTAACATTATATCCAAATCGAAATTGGAAGCCTGTTGCAAAAAGAATGTGGCAATGGACAAGTCATCGTTATTGGACTGAATCATGGGATATATATTCTGAAGCAGTTCCGGAATTTATATTGGAATTTAATTCGTTTGACGAAACAAATGAGTGGTCATATGACGGTAAATTAAAGAAAGAAGATTATGATGAAATTGTAAAATGCTTTAGCGGAATTACAAAAGGAAATGAAGAAGATGAAATATGTAAAGTTTTAATGATACCAATTGACTTTGGAAACATTTTCGAGGGTAGTTCTATTTTTTATGCTGAACCATATGTGCAGGAATTAATCAAGGATATAGAAAGAATTTTATCAAAACATAATATTCCGTTACCTGAAAAGAGTAAGCTGAAACCTTTTATATATGATAGAGGAAAGAAAAGAAGAATAGACGAAAAAGAAGATGGCTGGGGAGAAGTTTGTAACACAGAGTATCTGTCTATAATACTGAATTAGATACGATTTATAAATTTCCTTAGAAGTCAGATTTCAAAAAAGTATTTGTATTGATAAAATTTTCGGAGAATTTTTTATGTATAAACCGATTACAAAAGATGAAATCATAGTTATGATACTGATGTTTTCATTTGCTGTATTATACAGAATACTTGATGATTTTGCAGAAATTCATTTTTCTGGAAAGCATATTATTGCAGTAGCTATGATTTTTGTCGGATATTTGCTTTTCAACAGGCAGATTAAATTTATTGTTAATTTAATCAGAAAAAGAAAGCTTTACTATTCTGCGGTTGCTGAAATTACAGATATAAAAAAGCATACGGCAAATTATGTCGTTGTCGGCGGTAAATATTCTGTATTTGTTATTCAGTATCAGGATTTGCATAAAAAAATATGCACTCAGGAACTTCATAATTTTTTCAGCATAAGAGAGATAAAAACAGGACAGAAAATTAATCTGAAAATAAACTGTCAAAATTCAGATGATATGATAGTTATGTCAAGCGATATATTTCTTTTTTTATTCTATTGTGTTTCGGGTATTATAGTTGAGTCAGTTTTAATGATGTTATTAATTAATATTTGTTAATGAAGTCTCGGTTTTTAAAGCAAATAAATTAAGTTGCAAAGAAAATAATACATTCTAATTTGTATTGAGTAAAAGTTTTGTCGGATTTTATATGAGGAATGATATATGATAA
>JAEDMB010000067.1 GCA_016303235.1 Oscillospiraceae bacterium | reverse complement strand
TTTTTGTAGCGGAATTTTGAAATTCCGGAAGCTTCTTCAAAAATACTTCTTCTTTCGGTACTTCTTGCACTGACTATTTCAGCAATTTTCCCCTGACCTATGATAGAATATCCGTCACGTCCTAAACCCGTATCCATAAAGAGTTCGTTTATATCCTTTAATCTGACGGATTTTCCGTTTATTCTGTATTCGCTTTCACCACTGCGATATAGTTTTCTTGTGACTGAAATCATATCATCACAATCGGAAATTGTCTTGTCGGAATTGTCTATATTAAGCGTAACGCATGCAAATCCCATAGGCTTTCGTGAAACTGTTCCGGAAAATATAATATCCTCCATTTTGTTTCCACGCAATGTTTTTGTAGACTGTTCACCGAGCACCCAGCGTACTGCATCGCCGATATTGCTTTTACCGCTTCCGTTAGGCCCTACAACAGCAGTAAGACCTTTATCGAAATTAAGGCTTATTTTATCGGGAAATGATTTGAATCCCTGTATTTCGAGTGATTTTAAGTACATATTTTTACCTCATATTTCGGAATTTTTTCATCTCCGATAATTTTTATATTAATTCCCTGATTTCTGAAATATTCAATATTGCTTTTTTTCTGTCCGACAGCCTTGCTGATACACTTCGGATTGACAGCAAAAATATGATTTCCATGTAATTTTTCAAGCTTTTTTCCTGTCTCAGATTCATCATATTTCTGAGGACGATTCAAATCAGCCATTTCAAAAAGCTTTTCATAGATAAGATGTTTATATATTTCACTCTCGCAAAGTTCACGGAATGCAGGGTGATAAAATCCGCCAATCATATCCTTTTCAACAAATTCGCTTGCATGAAGTCCGCATTTTATTACTTTTATACTATTCTGCTCAAACATTTCCATCATCGTTGCAGTAACTTCGACAACGTCCTGAAAATCAAATTTTTCATCTTCACCGCAGAAAAGTTCGTACTTTCCTGATTCATAGAGTTCAGCAAGCTTAGTTCCCTTAAGAATTACAACGGGATAAATTCTGACTGTATCGGGGTGAATTTCAATGATTTTATTCATTGTATCATATTCATCATTACCGTTGCTTTGATAAAGACCTATCATCATCTGCAAGCCGAGTTCAAAACCGTACTGACGTATCAGTTCGCTTGCTTTGAAAACATCTTCTGCCGTATGACCTCTTTCATTGGATTCAAGAACCTTATTACTCATCGACTGAGCTCCGAGTTCAATTGATGTAACATGATATTTTTTCAGAATATCAAGTATTTCAGTATTGATACAGTCAGGACGGGTTGAAATGCGTATTCCCTTGAATCCGTTTCCGCCTATGAACTCCTGAACACTTTCAAGGAGTTCAAGCATATATTCACGTGGAACAGCAGTAAAGCTTCCGCCGAAAAATGCTATTTCAGAACCGGATTTTTCGGGAATTTCATTGTATGCCTGTTCACATATTTTTTTGACTTCATCGGGAGAGGGAGCTTTCTGCGTTCCGCTAATAGTATGCTGATTGCAGAAACTGCACATATGCGGACAGCCTATATGTGGAATAAAAATTGAAATATTATTATGTTTCATATCCCATAAGCTCCAGAGCCTGTTTAGCAGCCATCTGTTCGGCTTCCTTTTTACTTTTGCCTGTTCCCTCACCGATTACGTTTGAATTTAAATGCACTTCAACTACAAATCTTTTGTCATGGTCAGGACCTTCTTCGCCTGCAAGAACATATTCAGCTTTTTCCTCAGGATTTTTCTGAACTATTTCCTGCAGAATAGTTTTAAAATCACTGAATGCCGGTTTTTTCAGACGCTGAATGTCCTCCGGAATAAATCTCAATATATGCTTTGATGCAGATTCAAGACCGCCGTCAAGGAATATTGCACCGATAACTGCCTCAAAAGCATCGGCAAGTATTGATGTTCTTTCACGGCCTCCAGTATTTTCTTCACCCTTTCCGAGAAGAATAAAATCTCCGAGATGTATCTGCTTTGCAAAGAGATAAAGTGATTTTTCGCATACGAGAGAGGCTCTCAGCTTAGTCAGTTCACCCTCTGCAATATGTGTAAGATGTTCAAAGAGATACTGTGAAACTACTATTGAAAGTACGCTGTCACCGAGAAATTCAAGACGTTCATTGCTGACTCTTGATTTCTTTTTTTCATTGGCGTATGAAGAATGTGAAAGTGCCTGAATAAGCAGGCTTTTATCCTTGAATTTATAGTTTAAAATTTCCTCAAATTTTTCAATATCTTCCATTTTTGTTTACTCCTTATTATCAGCGGATATGTAATCCGTAATTTTTCCGACGACATTTCCCTCAACGCATTTTTTAGCCTGACGTATTGCATTAAAAAACGCATTCGCATCGGAACTTCCATGAGCTTTTATAACCGGTCTTGAAACTCCGAGAAGAACTGCTCCGCCGACTTCCTTATAATCCATCTGTTTTTTGAAAAGCTTTATCTTTTTCAATATCAGAAGTCCCGAAAGAAGTCCCGTAAATCCGGAGAAAATTTCCTTTACCTTATTTGCAAAGAATCTGCCCATACCCTCATAAAGCTTTAAAAGCATATTTCCGGTGTATCCGTCCGCAATTACTACATCAACATCACCGTTCGGAATATCTCTTGCCTCTATATTACCTATAAAATTTACGGGAGAATTTTTTAAAAGCTTATAGGTTTCGAGTTCAAGTTCTCTGCCCTTGGTTTCCTCCGCACCTATATTAGCAAGAGCAATCTTAGGATTTTTAATTCCCATAACATTGGACATGTATGCACTTCCCATAAGTCCGAACTGTTCAAGCATTTCGGGACGACATTCCGTATTAGCTCCGGCATCAAGCAACATAAAGTAGCCTTTTGCGGAAGGCATTACCGGAGCAAGTGCAACACGCTTTACACCTTTTATTCTCTTTGCAATCATAGTAGCTCCTACTACTAATGCACCCGTACTTCCGGCAGATAAAAAGGCATCACCCTTTCCGTCACGAAGATACTGCAAACCGACAGCAAGTGAAGTATTTTTTCCGGTTTTGACTATTTTGGAAGGTTCTTCATGAATATCAAAGACTTCATCTGTATGGACTATTTCCATTTTGTCAAGACTGATATTATTATCCTCTGCACACTTCTTTATTATATCCTGATTTCCTGTAAGTATTATTTCAACATCAAGTTCCCTGACTGCTCTCTCACAGCCCTTGAGAACTTCAAGCGGAGCGTTATCGCCCCCGAATGCATCAACTATTATTTTCATTATTAAACCTCGCAAGACTTTCATCAAGAGCCTTTAAAGCTCTTTCGGCATATGCACCGTATTTAAGTTTTTTATCTTTGATTCTCGTACCAAGTTCGGGCAGTATTCCCATATTGCAACCCATAGGCTGAAAATCAGTTACAAATTCATCGCTTATATATGCGGTCAATGCTCCTGTCATAGTTTCTCTGGGGAGTATAAGTGGATTTTTTCCTGTGATACGGCAGTACATATTTATTCCGGCTATAATACCACTCATTGCAGATTCTATATAGCCCTCGACACCTGTCATCTGTCCTGCAAAGAATAATCCCGAACGTGTTTTCATTTCAAAAGTAGGTTTCAATAGCTTTGGACTGTCTATAAAGAAATTTCTGTGCATTACTCCGTATCTTAAAAATTCGGCATTTTCAAGTCCCGTAATCATTGAAAATACACGTTTCTGCTCTCCGAATTTTAGATTTGTCTGAAATCCCACAAGATTATACATTGTACCCTCACGGTTTTCCTTTCGGAGCTGTACAACGGCATAGGGACGTTTTCCTGTTCTTTTATCGATAAGTCCGACAGGCTTAAGAGGGCCGAAACGCATTGTATCTTCCCCACGCTTTGCAAGTACCTCTATGGGCATACAGCCTTCATATACCTTGAACGCCTTTTTATCAAAATCCTTTAATTCAGCAGATTCAGCGTTTATAAGTTCATTGTAAAATCTTGCATATTCTTCCTTGTTCATAGGGCAGTTGATATAATCCGCATCTCCCCTGTCATATCTTGACGCAAAGAATACAAGATTTTTGTCAAGGCTTTCAAATGAAACTATCGGAGCGACTGCATCGAAAAAGCTTAATTTGTTTCCGCATATTCTGTCTATATCCTTTGAAAGTTCATCTGATGTAAGAGGGCCTGTTGCAATAATTACATTGCCGTCAGGAATTTCCTTTACTTCTTCAGAAATTATATTTATATTTTCATGGGATTTTATTTTGTCCGTAACAAGAAGTGAAAATTTTTCACGGTCAACTGCTAACGCTCCTCCTGCTTCAACGGAAGTTTCCTCCGCACACGGAACTATAAGCGAACCAAGACGACGCATTTCCTCTTTGAGAAGTCCTGCCGATGATTCAAGCCTTGATGCTTTAAGGGAATTGGAGCATACAAGCTCCGCAAGACCTTCAAATTTATGTGCAGGAGTATATTTTTTTGGTTTCATTTCAAAAAGGTTTACTTTAATTCCCCTTTGTGCAAGTTGCCATGATGCCTCACAGCCGGCAAGTCCTCCGCCTATAACTGTTACTGTATTTTTTTCTGCCATATATTATATATCCCTTTCGTATCCACATTCAGGTTTTTCACATACAAGCTTGCCGTTTTTTCTTCCTTTTCTGAAAAGAGAATTTCCGCACTGCGGACATTTTTCTTCAACAGGTTCATTCCATGTCATGAAATTACATTCCGGAAATCCCTCACAGCCGTAAAAACTTCTTCCCTTTTTGGATTTCTTGACAAGAATCTTTTTACCGCAAAGAGGACAGTTTCCCTTTGTTTCCTGAATGATTTTCTTTGTATTTTTACATTCCGGAAATCCCGAGCATGCTATAAATTTTCCGTAAGGGCCGTATTTTATTACCATTTTTTTACCGCACTGTTCGCATATTTCATCGGTTTCCTCATCGGGAACTTTTACACGCTTGCCCTCCATAGCTTCTTCGGCTTTTTTAAGGGTATCGGAAAAATCACTGTAAAATTCATCAAGAGTTTTTACCCAGTCCTTTTCACCGTGTTCGATACAGTCAAGATTGCTTTCCATTTGAGCCGTGAATTTATAGTCAACGATATTTTTGAAATGCTCTTTCATAAGGTCAGTAGTAACTTCGCCTAAATTTGTAGGTTTAAGCTGTTTTCCCTCATGTTCGACATAAAGCCTTGAAATTATTGTTGTAATTGTAGGAGCGTATGTGCTTGGTCTGCCTATGCCGTTTTCCTCAAGAGCCTTTATAAGTGTTGCCTCCGAATATCTTGCGGGAGGCTGTGTAAAATGCTGATTTCCTGCAAGGGATTTTAAAACAAGCTTATCACCTTTTGAAAGCGGAGGGAGTTCCTTTTTGTTTTCCTCATCATTATCAGTTGACTCAGTATAAAGAACCGTGAAACCGTCAAATTTGACTGAATATCCCGATGCCCTGAACATACAGCCACATGTTTCGATATCAACTGAAACTGTATCAAGAAGTGCATTTTCCATCTGACATGCGATAAATCTTTCCCAGATTAATTTATAAAGCTTATACTGTTCATCGGTAAGGCTTGATTTTACTTTTGAGGGAGTAAGGTCTATAATAGACGGTCTTATAGCCTCATGAGCGTCCTGAGCGTTTTTCTTTGATTTATATACTTTAGGAGTTGCCGGAAGATAGCTTTTTCCGTATACTGATTCAATATAATCTCTTGCGGAATTTTGTGCCTCCTCGGATATTCTTAAGCTGTCTGTTCTCATATATGTTATAAGACCGACTGCTCCCATACCCTGAATATCAACACCCTCATAAAGTTCCTGAGCTATTTTCATAGTACGCTTTGAGGCAAATCCAAGACGGCGTGAAGCGTCCTGCTGTAAGGTTGATGTTATAAAAGGAGGAGAGGGCTGTTTTTTTACGACTTTTTTTCTTACGGCTGTAACAGCGTATTCCGCACCTTTAAGACGTTCGAGAATATCATGTGCAAACTGTCCGTCCGGCATATCAATTTTATTTCCGTCAACAGCTACGAGAGAGGCTTTAAAATCCTTTCCCGATGCTGAAAATACTGCATCTACTGACCAGTATTCCTTAGGGACGAATTTTCTGATTTCATTTTCACGTTCAACAACAATTCTCACTGCTACTGACTGGACACGGCCGGCGGAAAGACCTCTTTTTACTTTTTTCCAGAGAAAAGGACTTAATTTATATCCTACAAGGCGGTCGAGAATACGTCTTGCCTGCTGTGCATTTACAAGGTCTATGTTAATTTTATGCGGATTGCTCATTCCGTTCTGAATACCGGTTTTAGTTATTTCGTTAAATTCAACACGGTTATTATCATTCATATCAAGTTTAAGCATCTGTGCTATATGCCATGATATAGCCTCACCCTCACGGTCGGGGTCGGTTGCGAGATATACTTTATCGCATTTTTTAGCATGTTTTTTAAGCTCCTTGATAACGTCCTCCTTGCCTTTCATATCAACATACTGTGGCTGAAAGCCGTTTTCAGTATCAACACCGAGCTTTGATTTCGGAAGGTCACGCACATGACCCATTGATGCTATTACCTCGTATCCGTTTCCGAGATATTTCTGTATTGTCTTAGCCTTTGCAGGCGATTCCACTATAACTAAATTGCTGGACATTCTCTATTCACTCCTGCTGAATTTAAAAATTTTTCTGAAAATATTATACATAAATATTCTCAAAGAAATTACAATTTTTTATGAATTTATTTCAATCCGTATATTTTGCCCGGAAAAGACTGGATAACATCATCAAATTCCAGATTTGTTATTTCTGCCATAAGTTCGGAAACATCATAGCCGAGCTTGTCAGAAATAATATCAATATGAGTTTTACCCTGCATAAGTATTCTTATTATTTCTTTCTGTATATCTGAAAATTCAGACAAATCGCTGACTTTTACGGATTCGGCGGAATTTTCGGGGATTTCCGGAATTTCGGGAACAGTTCCGGCTTGAATATCCGGTTCATCTGTTTCCGGAATGACTTCATCATCATTAAAAAGATTGAAATAGCCTGTTATATCCTCATATCCGTAAACCGCAACTGCACCGTCACGGAGAAATTTTATATTTCCCGCATAGCTTTTGTCATATATATTTGCCGGAGGAACACAGAAAACTTCCCTGTTCTGTTCGAGAGCAAGCTCCGCAGTAATAAGCGAACCGCTTTTCTCTCCCGCCTCAACGACAACTACTCCACGACTTAATCCCGAAAGTATACGGTTTCTTTTCGGAAAATTCTGCTGAAGAGGAGGAGTTCCGAGAGGATATTCACTTATAAACACTCCGCCGTTTTTAAGTACTGAATCACGGTAAATAAAATTTTCTCTCGGATAATCAACATCAAGACCGCATGCCATAACACAGACTGTCGGACAGCCAACACTTACCGCACCGAGATGTGAATTTATATCCGTACCCCTTGCAAAACCGCTTACTATAATAAAACCGCTTTGTGCAAGTTCACGTGAAAGACGGTCAGCAATCATAAGGCTCTGATTTGAAGAACGTCTTGCCCCTACGATAGTTATTGCCGGCATACGGTTAAGACATTCTATATCACCTTTATAGAAAAGCACGGCAGGGGGATTATATATATTTTTGAGATACTGAGGATATTCACGGCTTGAAAATCCCGTGACAGAAATTCCACGCTCTTTATATATTTCAATAAGCTTCATACAGCTTTCAAGTGATATACTTCTTATATTTGAGAGTTCTTTCTGATTCAGTTTTAAACCATGAGTATCTCTGCAAAGTTCCCAGTAAGCTACGGCAGGGTCATCAAAGCACTGCATGGCAGTCCAGAGGCGTTCACTTCCGATTCCGAAAACTTCCGTAAGCCAAAGCCAGTATTTGACCTTATCCATTGCGTTTCATCTCCCACATAAGAATACCGCATGCCATTCCGGCATTAAGGGAATTTATAGTTCCATGCATAGGGATAGTTATTCTGAAACTGCATTTTTCCGAAACTTCTTCCGGAAGTCCGTTTCCCTCATTTCCGATAAATACGGCACACCCGCCCTTAAGGCTGATATTATTTATGCTGACTGCATCGGTATCTATTACGGACGCAAAGGATTTTATATTTTTTTCTGAAAGTTCAGAGAATATTATATCCGTATCGGGTTCATTGTATATTTTCATTCGGAATACTGACCCCATTGTAGAGCGTATAACTTTCGGATTGTATAAATCACAACATTCAGAAGTTATTATTCCGTCTATTCCGAGTGCATCGGCAGTACGGATAATCATTCCCATATTTCCGGGGTCCTGAACTCTGTGAAGAACTATATATTTTCCGTCAGAATCAAGATTAAGCTTTTTTGCAGGCGGAATACTGCATACAGCAAATACTCCCTGAGTTTTTTCGGTCTGAGCGATTTTGTTCCCAAGTTCATTTGAAATTACAATAAGCCTTGTGTTATTCAAATCAGCCTGTGAAATTTCTGATTCAAACCGTTCAAAAGCCTGCTGAGTAATGATTAAATATTTAAGACCGCTGTTTTCCTTCAAAGCGTCCATAACTATTCTTAGTCCCTCAAGCACGAACATATTATATGCGGAACGTTCTTTTTTTGATTCCGAAAGCTTTCTGTAAAGCTTAACAGCAGGGTTATCCTTTGAAGTTATTATTT
Source organism: Oscillospiraceae bacterium (assembly GCA_016303235.1). Lineage (GTDB taxonomy): Bacteria > Bacillota > Clostridia > Oscillospirales > Ruminococcaceae > Ruminococcus. The sequence continues at coordinate 1,312 of JAEDMB010000067.1, read as the reverse complement.
CCATTTCCTGTCCCCTTTTTTATAAACAAAACACGCTCTTTTAATTAAGGAGCGTGTTTATAATCAAAAAACGATTAGAGAGAAGCCTTTGCCTTTTCAGCAATTGCAGTAAATCCGGAAGCATCGTTTATAGCTATTTCAGAAAGCATTTTTCTGTTGAGAGTAATACCAGCCTTCTTGCAACCGTTCATGAATGTTGAATAATTCATACCATTGAGCTGAGCTGCTGCTGAAATTCTTGTAATCCAGATTCTTCTGAAGTTTCTCTTTCTCTGCTTTCTTCCGATGTATGCATAGTTGCCTGATTTCATTACGGCCTGTTTAGCCATTTTAAAGTGCTTGCTCTTAGCACCGAAGTAACCCTTTGCGAGTTTAAGTGTCTTATTTCTTCTCTTGCGAGTCATCATTGCACCCTTAACACGAGCCATAGTTCTTTTACCTCCAAAAAATTATTTTTTAAGCGATTACATATAGGGAACGAGTTTCTTGATTGCCGGAGCATTTGCAGTTCCGCAAAGGCCTGCATTTCTTGCAATTCTCTTACGCTTTGTATCCTTCTGAGTAAGTCTGTGTCTCTTGTTTGTGTGCTGATACTTAACCTTGCCACTGCCTGTAATCTTAAAACGCTTTTTAGCACCTGAATGTGTCTTTACTTTAACCTTTGCCATTTTAGTATCCTCCTTATTTTGATGATTTAGGAGAGACGAACATCACGAGGCTTCGTCCTTCCATTTTGGCGGGCTTTTCAACAGTGCCGACAGATGAAACTGCTTCTTTGAATCGCTCAAGCAATTCCTCTCCCAGCTGTGGGTGAGCAATAGCACGCTTGCGGAATCTTATTGAAACCTTGAGTTTATCACCTGATTTCAGGAATTTTTCCGCCTGATTGACTTTAGTTTCAAAGTCGTGTGTATCGATAGTGGAAAACATTCTGATTTCTTTAATTGAAACAACCTTCTGATTTTTCTTAGCTTCTTTTTCACGCTTGGTCTGTTCAAAGCAGAATTTACCGTAATCCATAATACGGCATACAGGCGGTGTAGCCTGCGGAGCGATTTTTACCAAATCAAGATTCTTTTCAAATGCGATTTTCTGGGCATCTCTGGCGGACATAACGCCGAGCTTCTTACCATCAGCGTCGATTACGAGAATTTCTTTATCTCTTATTTCTTCGTTGATTTGCAGTTCCTGTTTGCTAATGTTCAAGCACCTCCAAAAAAATTATAGAAACAAAAAATGAGTGCAGAATCGTAAAAAATCCCGCACTCAGAGAACGCATAACAAATCTGAAATACTTATTGACCGCACAACT
>JAEDMB010000066.1 GCA_016303235.1 Oscillospiraceae bacterium | reverse complement strand
CTTTTCAAACAGGTATTTTTGTGTTATAATATGCTTATAAATTATATAGGAGGTACATTATATTATGTCTGAAATGGAATTATATTCACTCTGGTGCAAGAACGCTGTTGACGACAGCGACCTGCAAGAGGAGCTTAAATCAATTGAAAATGATACATCAGCAATAAGAGACAGATTCTACCGTGACCTTGAATTTGGCACAGGCGGTCTCAGAGGCGTAATCGGTGCAGGCACAAACAGACTCAACATCTATACTATCAGACGTGCCACACAAGGCCTTGCAAATTATGTAAATCAGGAATACGGCGGAGGAAGTGTTGCTATTTCATACGACAGCAGAATAAAATCTGACGTTTTTGCTAAAGCTGCAGCCGAAGTTCTCGCCGCAAACGGAATTAAAGTTTATATTTATAAGGAATTAATGCCCACCCCTATGCTCTCATTTGCCGTAAGAAAGCTCAACTGTCAGGCTGGTATTATGGTTACTGCAAGCCACAATCCTGCAAAATACAACGGATACAAGGCTTACGGTGATGACGGCTGTCAGATTACTCTCAAGGGTGCTGAAATTATCCTCAACGAAATAAATTCCCTCGATATGTTCAAGGACGTAAAAACTTCTGATTTTAATGCAGAACTTGAAAAGGGAAATATTGAATATATATCACAGGAAGTTATTGACGCTTATTATGATTGTGTCCTTGCAGAGGGAATCAACACAGATTTGTGTGCATCAAGCGGTCTTAAAGTTGTATATACTCCTCTCAACGGCACAGGTAACAAGCCGGTAAGAAATATTCTTAAGAGAATCGGAATTACTGATGTTACACTTGTTGAAGAACAGGAAAATCCCGACGGAAATTTCCCGACATGTCCCTATCCTAATCCGGAAATCCGTGAGGCTCTCGAACTCGGTCTGAAAAAGTGCAAGGAAGTTAAACCGGATTTACTTCTTGCTACCGACCCCGACTGCGACCGTGTAGGAATTGCTGTTCCTGACGGTGACGATTACGTTCTCTTTACCGGAAACGAAGTAGGTGCATTGCTTTTTGAATATATCTGCAAGCAGAGAATTGCAAAGGGTACTATGCCGGAAAATCCGATAGTTGTAAAGACTATTGTTACAACAAATATTATAAACGCTATCGCAGAGGAATACGGCGTTGAAGTTATCGACGTTCTCACAGGATTTAAATTCATCGGCGAACAGATTGGATTCCTTGAAGAAAAAGGCGAGGAAAACAGATATATCTTCGGCTTTGAAGAAAGCTATGGCTATCTTTCCGGCGGATACGTTCGTGACAAGGACGCTGTAAATGCATCAATGCTTATATGCGAAATGGCATCATATTACAGAACACAGGGAATTTCACTTCTTCAGGCAAGAGAAAATCTCTATAATAAATACGGTGTTTATTATCACACACTCCACAGCTTTACTTTCGAGGGTGAAAGCGGTATGATTAAGATGAATGACATCATGAATCAGCTCAGACAGAATCCCCCGTCAGAAATTGCAGGATATAAGGTTATTAAAGCTTCCGACTACAAAACAAGCATTACAAAAGACCTCACAAGCGGTACTGAATCAGAAATAAATCTTCCCAAGTCAAACGTTCTCGCATTTGAACTCGAAGACAATCTGAAAGCCGTTGTAAGACCTTCCGGAACAGAACCGAAAATCAAAACTTACTACACCGCAAAAGCTCCTGATTTTGAAACAGCAAAGGCTGTCGAATCAAAGCTTGCCGGAGATTTCGGAAAATTTTTTGAATAAAAAATTATGGGCGGATTCAAAAAAATCCGCCCTTTTGATTTTAAACAGAGTTTTTAATCTGATTTATTGCATTTTTCTCAATGCGTGAAACCTGTGCCTGCGAAATTCCTACTTCCTTTGCGACTTCCGTCTGTGTCCTGCCTTTAAGAAAGCGGAGATACAGAATATTTTTTTCACGTTCTCCGAGTGATTTTATAGCATCACGGATTGAAATTTCATTCAGACAGCTTTCCATGTCATTTTTATCGCTAATCTGGTCCATTACATATAAAGTATCTCCTGAATCTGAATAAACAGGCTCATAAAGAGATATAGGCTCGCTTACGCTTTCAAGAGCAATTACAACGTCGGCACGCTTTGCACCTATTTCTTTTGCGATTTCTTCTATATCGGGTTCACGCTGATTTTCAGATGTAAGTCTTTCCCTTGCCTGCATTGCACGGTATGCCAAATCACGGAGCGAACGGCTTACTTTTACCTGACTGTAATCACGCAGATAGCGTCTGAGTTCTCCGCTTATCATGGGAACGCAATACGTTGAAAAACGTACTTCCTTTGAAAGGTCAAAATTATTTATAGCCTTTATAAGACCTATAACGCCTATCTGAAACAAATCGTCAACATCTTCGCCCCTGCCTGTAAATTTCTGTATGACACTAAGCACAAGACGGAGATTGCCTTTTATAAGCCTGTCCCTCGCCTCCTTACTGCCCGTCCTCTGAATTTCCTTAAGCAGTTCAATTTTTTCACTTTCTTTCAGAACTATAAGTTCTGAAGTATTTATTCCGGAAATAACTACTTTATTATATGACATAAAAATTTCACTCCCGACAAATTTCAGTTAATATATTTTTATTATGGGCGGAAAATATGGAAGTAATCAGAGGAAATTTATGTATTCAAGTTAAAACAAAAAAATTTTTCTTAACCTATTGACAAGCAGAAAATATAATGATATAATGTAATTCGAATGTATAACGCAGGTACTACTGTCATTGTCTGTTTGATGGGCTACTTCTAAGTTTGCATATTTTTTGTCAGAAAGAGGTGAAACACATGAAGAAAGGTATTCATCCTGAATTTGTAAAAACTACTATTACCTGCCATTGCGGTAATGTTATGGAAACTATGTCCACTAAGGAAAATATCAAGGTTGAAATCTGCTCAAAGTGCCACCCGTTCTATACCGGCAAGCAGAAGCTCGTTGATACAGGCGGTCGTGTTGACAGATTCAAAAAGAGATTCAATATGGACAAGTAATCTATCCGAACAACGGCGGTCTAAGACCGCCTTTTTTCGTCAGGCAGGTGTTACAATGAATAACTATTATACCATTGCAGAAAAGGCAGAGGCATCTTTCACCGAAAAGCGTTCCGAATTTATAGGATATATCGCCCCTGTCACCACTAATGACGAGGCTGTCAGCTTTATTGAAAGCATAAGGGAAAAGCACCGCAAGGCTACTCACAACGTTTATGCATATATTCTCAGAAATGACAATATATCAAGATATTCAGATGACGGCGAACCTCAGGGAACTGCCGGAATACCTGTTTTCGATGTACTCAGAAAAAAAAATCTTACCGATGTCTGCATAGTCGTGACACGATATTTCGGAGGGATTCTTTTAGGCGGAGGAGGTCTTGTAAGAGCTTATTCGCACTGTGCCTCAATCACATGCGATTCCGCAGAAATTATGCATATGTGCCGTTGCACCCGCATTAATATTTCCGTTGACTATTCTCTTTACGGCAAAATATCATACATTATTCCGAAATATGAAGTTATCACTGTATCTTCGGATTTCGGCGACAGGGTAAGGCTTGAACTCCTTGTTACCGATGAATCCCGTGAAAAGCTCTGCAACGAGCTTGTAAATATTTCCAACGGAAATATTTCAGTTGAAATTAAAGAGGAACTCTTTGAAGATTTTTCATCAGTAAAAAAATAAAAATTCTCCTGAATGTCCGGAGGTTATTATATGTTAAGAAATGATGAATTTCTGTATCAGCTCAAATCAGCCAATCCTATTGAATCGGTTGTCGGTTCATATGTAAATCTTTTACGGCAGGGGCATAATTATGTATGTGCCTGTCCTTTCCACTCCGAAAAAACTCCCTCCTGTACCGTCTTTACAGATACACAAAGCTTTTACTGTTTCGGTTGCGGTGCGGGCGGAGATGTGATAACTTTCATAATGGGAATTGAAAATCTTGAATTTTCGGAGGCTGTAAAGCTCCTTGCTGAACGTTCAGGAATACAGATTCCCGAACAGAATAAGGAAAACGGATATGCCGACAAAAAAAGAAAAATATATGAGGCAAACCGTGAGGCAGGAAATTATTTCTATCTGAATATGATAAAAGGCTCTGACAAAAGAGGTCTTAATTATTTTATAGAAAGAAAGCTTTCACCACAGACTATAAAAAAATATGGTCTCGGATATGCTCCCGATTCATGGGACAGCCTCTATAAGCATATGAAGTCAAAAGGATTCAGCGATGAAATTCTTTCCGATGCGTGGCTCTGTACAAAATCCGAAAAAAACGGAAAATACTATGATGTATTCCGCAACCGTGCAATGTTCCCGATAGTTGATTTGAGGGGAAATATTATAGGATTCGGAGGGCGTGTCCTCGATGACTCAAAGCCAAAATACCTGAACACTAACAAGACCCCTGTATTCGACAAGGGGAACAATCTGTTTTCACTGAATTTCGCAAGAAATTCACCGTCAAAAAAGCTGATTCTTGCAGAAGGATATATGGACGTAATATCTCTTAATCAGGCAGGATTTGAAAATGCTGTTGCAACTCTCGGAACTGCTCTTACATCTTCGCATGCAACAAAGCTTAAAAGATACTGCGATGAACTTCTTCTCTGCTATGACAGCGACAATGCCGGTCAGAAAGCCTCACAGAGAGCAATAAATATTCTTTCCGAGGCTGGAATTTCAGCGAGAATTATAAAAATGGAAGGTGCTAAAGACCCTGACGAATATATCAAAAAATTCGGTGCCGACCGTTTCAGAAGTTTAATAAACAATTCTGAAGATGCAAATTCCTTTATGCTTGAAAAATGTGCGGAAGGTCTTGACATAAACTCCGAACAGGGAAAAATAGAATTTATCAAGCGTGCCGTCAGGTTTCTTGCCGGAATACAGAATACTATTGAACGTGATATATACATATCCCAGACTGTTGAAAAAAGCGGTATATCAAAAGATATACTGAAAAGTCATATTGACAGCGAAATCAAAAAAAATACCAGAACCGAAGAAAAACGTGAATGGAATAACGTTGTTGCAGAAACTTTCCGGAATGACGAAATAAATCCGGAATCTGTTTCGCACCGCAGAGAGGCTAACGCTGAGGAGGAAATTATCCGCTATCTTCTCCGCTATCCGGAAAAGGCAGAAACTATTTCCAGAAAAGCTCCGCCCGAAATTTTCATAACGGATTTCAATAAAAAAGTATATTCCGCACTCTGCAATGCTATGACCAAATCCGAACATTTCACCGTCTCAATGCTTGCAGATGAATTTTCACTTGCAGAAATGGGAAGAATAAGCGGAATAGAGGCGAAAAACAAAAACATTACCGCTGTTGAACGTGGTTTTGAAGAATGTGCAGAGGTTCTGAAATCTTATAATAACGCTGAAAACCTTTCCGATGAATCAATTCTGGAAAAGTTTCAAAAAAAAGGTAAAAAATAAATCAGGAGGATTGCTTTATGGAAACAAAAAAGAACACTATGGAAGCCCTCATGGAACAGGGAAAAACCAACGGCGTAATCACTACAAAGGAAATTATGGACGCTCTCGAAAATTTCGAGGACGAAGAACAGATTGACGACAAAATAGACACTTTCTATAATGACTGCAAAAACCTCAATATAAAAATAGTTGAAGATTATCCCCTTGATGCTGACTTATCCTCAAATATCGATGTACCTACAAATGACGAGCTTGAGCTTTCACTTTCAACAGAGGGAATAGCTATTGATGACCCCGTAAAAATATATCTCAAGGAAATAGGCAGAGTTCCGCTCCTCACTACTGAAGAAGAAACCGAACTCGCAAAAAGAATGATGAAGGGTGACCCCGAGGCTAAAAAAAGACTCTCTGAAGCCAATCTCCGTCTTGTTGTAAGCATTGCTAAAAAATATGTCGGCAGAGGTATGCAGTTCCTTGACCTTATTCAGGAAGGCAACCTCGGACTTATCAAAGCCGTTGAAAAATTTGACTATACAAAAGGATTCAAGTTTTCAACATATGCCACATGGTGGATAAGACAGGCTATTACAAGAGCTATTGCTGACCAGGCAAGAACTATCAGAATACCGGTTCACATGGTGGAAACAATAACAAAGGTTAAAAAAGTTTCAAGCCAGCTCCTCCACGAAAACGGACGTGACCCCTCTCCGGAAGAAATTGCAAAGGAACTTGATATGCCTGTTGACAAGGTGCGTGAAATAATGCGTATAGCACAGGACCCTGTATCTCTTGAAACTCCGATAGGCGAAGAAGAAGACAGCCATCTCGGTGACTTCATACAGGACGAAGATGCTCCCGCACCGGCTGAAGCAGCCTCACATACGCTCCTTAAAGAACAGCTCAATGAAGTTCTCAACACACTTACAGAACGTGAAGCCAAGGTACTTAAATTAAGATTCGGACTTGAGGACGGAAAATCCCGCACTCTTGAAGAAGTAGGTCAGCGTTTTGAAGTAACACGGGAACGTATACGCCAGATTGAGGCAAAGGCTCTCCGCAAACTCCGCCACCCAAGCAGAAGCAAAAAAGTCAAGGATTTTCTTGAATAATAAAAAAATACAGAAACAACGGGCGACCTCTGGTCGCCCGAATAATCTGAAAAATCTGTTTTTTCAGCTTTTCATCAGCTGAGATTTCCGTCAGAAATCTTTTCAAATTCTCCTACGGCATATGCACTGTCAATTGTTATGGCATTTTCGTCATACTCAAAATTGAAGTTTACAGCACAGATTCCGGGGTTATTCTTGATATCAAACTTGATAACAGCCTCTCCGCCCTGTTTAGCCTCAACGTTTTCAGCAATTACAGTGAATCCGTCAGACGGAATAGTCTGTTCTTCAGCGGGAACATTTACATATATATATCCGTTGACAGTGTGGTCAGGGTCAATTGACTTTCCTATTACTTCAGGGTCATAAGCAGCGAAATCAGGCCATGTGATGTTTATAGGATATTTTCCGTCCGGAATATCCTCATTGATTTTAACCTTTACTTCAATAAATGTGTCATTGAAAGTATAGTTTTTGCTTTCGGAAACATCAAGCCACATTGCATTGAATGTTTTCATATCAGCCTGATATGAAGAACCGCCGGAAGTTGTTGTTTCAGTATCATCAGGCTTATCTGAATCAGTAACGATTTCTGTCTTGTTGACTACTTCTGTAACATTTACGACAGTAGTAACAACTGCACCGCCTGCCTCTGTAACAGGAGTACCGGCACTATCAGTAACGATAGCCTGAGTAGTAACAACTGCACCTGCTGAATCAGTAACATCGGCAATCTGAGTAACAGCAGAACCCTGTGCATCAGTAACAGTCGCAACAGAAGTAACAGCATTTCCGGAATTTGAAGAAGAAGTTGTTGCCGGAGCAGTCGGGTCGGGGTTGTCCAGAGTATTTCCGGAAGTAGACGGTTCGCCGTAAGTAAATTTGAGACCGGGTTTCTGAACGGCAGCTATCTGTGATTCGTCAAGAGAGGATTCAGCAGATGGTACTTCAGAAGAAGAATTATCCTTGTTTCCACATCCGCCGAAAGATGCAAGAATCATTCCAGAAAGTACAACAGCAGACAATAATCTGTAATTTTTCATTTTATTATGTTCCTTTCCAATAAATTATTTATAAGTATTTACAGTTACTAATTATATACAAAAAAAATAATATTGTCAAGTGTTTTCCGCAAATGTAATAGTTTGGTAATAATTTCAACACACAATTATCGCATTTAATGTTCATAATAGATAAACAGTACAATCTGAAAGGACTGACAGACTATGAAAAAAAAGACTGCAAAGACCATTGCAACAGTTTTGATTATTGCGGTATGCGGTATACTTCTTTATTATATAATACCGCTTGTAAAGCTGATATATACAGAGGAGGGAAGAATACTTCTTGACGAAAAAATCCGTAGTTTCGGAATTTTCGCACCGCTTATATTTGTCGGAATAGAAATTCTTCAGATAGTTCTTGCATTTATTCCCGGAGCTCCCGTTGACATTATAGGAGGAGTTCTTTTTGGAAAGCTGTGGGGAAGTGTACTCTGCTTTGTCGGAATATTTACTGGAACTCTTATAGTTTTCTATCTTGTAAGAATTTTCGGAAAACCGCTTGTTGAAAAAATTTTCCCGAAAGAAAAATTTGAAAATCATCGTTTTCTTAAAAATGAAAAACAGCTCTCACTGATAGTTTTCATACTGTTTCTGATTCCGGGAACTCCTAAGGATTTTCTAACGTATATAGCAGCACTTACAGATATAAAGCCCGCAAAATTCATGTTTATAACAGCCGTTGCCCGAACTCCTGCTATGATGTGTTCCGTTATAATGGGAAACAGTTTTTTTGAGGGAAATTTCAAAATGGGAATTATTCTCTTTGCTCTTATTGGTTTATTAAGTATCTTAGGATATTTTATAAAAACAAAATTTCTGGACAAGCACGAAAAATAAGAAAGGACTTGAAATTTATGGAAATATTAAAATACATCATTCCGCCGGTTATAGGTGCGGTAATAGGATATTTTACAAACTATATAGCAGTAAAAATGCTTTTCAGACCTCTGCACCCTGTAAAAATAGGCGGAAAAACTCTGCCTTTTACTCCCGGAATAATTCCTAAAGGCAAGCCGAGACTTGCAAAGGCACTCGGAAAAGCTGTCGGAACTACGCTCCTTACGGAAAATGACATCAAAAATGTACTTCTTTCAGAATCAATGCAGAATACAATAAAATCATATGCCGAAAAGCTCATAAAAAGCGAGCTTTCTGTAAAGGATTTTGCCGGAAAGGCAATGACTCCCGAAAAATATGAAGAAATAAAACAGAATATCTGTCTTATTATAACAAATAAAATTATGGATTCTGCTGAAAATGCAAATCTCGGTCAGATTATCGCTGAAAAAGGCGGTGATGCCGTTCGTGAAAAGGTTGCCGGAACTATGCTTGCAATGTTCATAAAAGATGAACTTATAAACAGTCTCTGCATGTCTCTCGGAGACAAGGTCAATGAATACATAAGCGAAAACGGCAGGGATATAATTTCTCCGATAGTTAATTCCGAGGCTGAAAAGCTTGAAAACAAATCAATATATGAAATTTTAAGCGAATCCGGAATTGATACAGAAAAGATTTCGGAATCATTTTTAAATATATATGTAAGCTTTATTGAAAAGCATGCCGAGGAATTTATAAAAAATTTCCGCATTTCAGAAATAGTTGAAGAAAAAGTCAATCAGATGGACGTGCTTATGCTTGAAGATTTGCTGATGTCAATTATGAAAAAGGAACTGAGTGCCGTTGTAAATCTCGGAGCCCTGATAGGTCTTGTAATCGGAACTGTAAACATATTTTTCTGATATGTCAAAAAAATCGGACGGAATCAACCGCCCGATTTTTTTATGAAGTTTTACGTGAAATGCATTTTTTTATCTTTGGCAGAAGACATTCAAGAACAGCACAGTACTTGTCTACAATAACTATAACAAAAGCCTCTTTATGTTTTGGGAGCTGTCTTGTTGACGGGAACATATGATTTTCAATAATATCACGTTCAATATCATTGATTTCAGTAAGCTTTGAGGCATTTTCAAGAGCGACAAGCGAATGGAATCTGCTGTGTGAAAAAGATTTTTTATGCTTATTGTATTCCTTGCGGTCATAGTAGAAAAGGTCATGGAGCAGTCCGGCACGTGCTGCGGATTTTGCATCAAGACCTAAAAAACTGCATATCAGATAATTATGATATGAAACATTAAGGCAGTGCTGAAAACGAGTAGTAGATATATGATGTGTTATAAGCTTGAGGCTTTCGAGTTCAGTGGAATCAACAATATCTTTAATACAATCAAAATAAGCTGTCTGAGTCAAATCTTTTTTTGAGCAAATTGCTTTAAGCATTTAATCAGAACCTTTCAGTATTTTTATACAGAAAAAATCCGTATAAGTTTATTATACTGTATTC
>JAEDMB010000227.1 GCA_016303235.1 Oscillospiraceae bacterium | reverse complement strand
AAGCTTGTAAATTCTCCCGATTACTATACTGTCGGAATGATTCTCCGCCTTACAGAAGGAAGTCTCGCTCCGGTATCATGTCTTGATGATGAAGTCAATAATTGTCCCCGTGCAAATGAATGTCAGACACTTTTCGTGTGGGAAAATATCTATAAGGCTATATGCAATGTTGTGGATAATATAACTATTCAGGATATAATCAACCGCAAGACAAGTAATTATTCTATATAAACAGTAAGGGGGAAATTTTTTCCCCCTTAAAAATTATGCTTTCTTTTTTCGATTTGAAATATATTCATATGTCAGAATCACAAAGAATACTGCTCCTATAAGAATATCGGGAATCATTGCGAACACACAGTATTTAAAACTATTTTTTTCCAGTATTTCAGCAAATTCCGGATTATCTCCTACTATAACTGATATCGTTCTTATTACGTCTACACATGAATGGCATATTGAAGCCGGATATATTGATTTTGTCTTTTTAGTAAGATATGTAAGCATACTGCCGTAAAATATACAGCTAATACACATTACTAAGAATCCTGTATACGGTTCGCCCCAGTATCCGAAACCAAAATTAAGACCGTTTGCTATAGGAACAGCGTGCCACATACCCCATATAATTCCGCTCACAATTAATGCAAGAGGCTCAGGCATAAGACCTTCAAGCTTTGGAGTGAGATATGCTCTCCAGCCGAACTCCTCTCCGATAAGTATATAAAATCCGACTATTCCTAAGGCTATTAAAAATAACAGAAATGCAAATTCCCTTTTCCCGAAATTCAGCGTAATTTCATATCCCGACGCAACAGCCATAACTGCCACAATCTCAAGCACTGATGTTATAAGTGCATATATTATTCCCATAAGATAATATTTTTTATTGCCCTTGAAATTTATTCTTAAATACATGGGGGCTTTATCCTTTGTGATAATTCTTGTGATTATATGTGCTATTGCCGGAGAATATGGTGCTATATATGACATAAGGGAATACGCTTTGCTTTCCGATTCAAAAAGTATTCCTCCTATAAACATTGGCAGATTTGCAAGCACTATAAATATTATTATTCTTAAAATATCTTTTTTCTTATCTGTCAAAGTTATCAGCTCCTTTCAGATACATTCTGCAGGAAATTCTGTAAGAGAGATAATACAGTATCATTGACAGCAAGGGCATACAGCACAGTAAAAGAAACATATTATCCGAAAGTCCCTTACCGCTTAAAATATTCAGCATTTTTTCATAAAATGCATCTACCGAATCGAAAAGCGATAAATCGCCGAAAAGGAAATATACAAGCAGAATAAATATAAACAGAAAGAATACTCCCGTTTTATATACTGCTCCGAACTTGCTTCCGAATCTTACCATAAAGGGATATTCAAGCGACCTCAGGAAAAACTGCACGAAAAGCATTATGACAGGTAGCTGAAGTACTATTGTAATAGTATTGCTTCCATAAATCAAGGAAACTATATTATTCAGAATATCACACCACATAACTGCTCCGAATGACATAAGCATTCCGAATATATATTTTGCTCCGATTTGTCCCTCCGACATCTCCGGAGTTGATGTCACAAAGCAAGCCCATTTTTTAGTCTCATCAACAGCAAAAATATTCGGCTGAAACATTCCGACAAAAAAGAATATAACTACATACAGCAATATCAGTATCATCGAAAATGACATATCATCAGAGCTTACAACTGAATCATCTGTCATAGGCATAAATACAAATACAAATGACATAAAAACAATTGTTGCTGAAAGTATCAGAATCGTTTTTCTGTTCAGAATCCACTCCTTATATATCAAGCCTGCCATTACTTCTCCCTCCCTTTAAGTATTCTTACCGTTGCATAGTATCCCGCTGAAATTACTGCTATGATTGTTATCGGTACAAAAAGAAATACTTTGTCACGGAAATCAACTATTTTTTGAACAAACTTTCCTATCAGTTCCCATAATTCAGCTTCGCTCATATTTTCAATATCAGAAAATCCTAAAAAGATTTTTGTAAAAGTTTCATTGATAAATTTTGAAAATGCAAATAACAGAATTGCAAGTTCAATTGTAAAAACTA
>JAEDMB010000226.1 GCA_016303235.1 Oscillospiraceae bacterium | reverse complement strand
ACTTGTTTATTATATCACAAGAAATCACGTTTTGTCAACACGGAATTTTCGACAAAGGTAATGCCTCATTTACGTATATTTTTGATAAACAAATACAAAAAGGCGGATTTTTTAAAAATCCGCCTTAAATATTACTGATATGCCTGCATTTCGGTTTCGCCCCATGCAGAAATATTTCCGTTTGTAATTTCATCGCTCTTTTTAGGATATGAACCCTTATATCTGTCGAAATCTGTTCTGCCGGAAACAACAGACTTAACAATATAATTTTCAACGTAAACTTTGTAAACAGTTTCCTCCGAGCCTGTAAAAAGCTTGTTTACAGAAGCTGAAAATCTCTCAATAAATACAGCATCACTTACAGCAGCTCCTTCATTTGTTGCAGAGCCGTTATGACCGTCCCAGTAAAAAATAAAAGTACCTGAACCGATATTTCTGTCGTCCTCATCTTCTTTTCTTTCACGGAATTTATATTCCTGCACGATAGACTGCGATGCGTTGAAAATAACTCTTGAATTGTTATTCTGAGATTTTATTCTTGAATTTGCGATATAATTCATCATATTAAGACCAAGTATAGCTGAAAGTATACCAATAATTGCGATAACAACTATAAGTTCTATCAAAGTAAAACCCTTAAGTTTTTTCATACTGTTCACTCCCGAATAAATTAAATATATACTTATTATATCATATGATGAATAAATTGTCAATAGCATAAAAATATTTAATCTGTAAAAGTTTTTTCAGACTATATGTGCAGAATGACGAAAAAATCCCCGAAAAAAATCGGGGATAAAAAATGCGGGTGACAGGACTTGAACCTGCACGGATTTCTCCGCCAGAACCTAAATCTGGTGCGTATGCCAGTTTCGCCACACCCGCATAGGATTATTATAACACAAAAAAATCAAAAAGTCAAATATAAATTAAAAAAAATCAAGGGCGGATTTAATCCGCCCGATTTATTCATATAATATTAAAATTCCGGAGTCATACCCATACTAAGCATTGAATAATATTTAAGTATGCATGAGGCATCAGTTGCATCAACATTTCCGTCACCGTTTACATCAGCAGATTTCATTTGAATTTCAGTAATATCTACCGCATTTCCTGATGAAAGCTGTGAATAAATTGACATTGTAATACTTGAATCAGTTGCATCAATTTTTCCGTCAAGATTCACGTCACCGAGCATAAATGAATTATTTTCATCTTCTTCAAGAGATAAATTCATTTCCTGAACATCTGAACTGTAAACCTGAGCCCAGTAGTAATATCCGTTATCTTCATATAAGCCAATACCGATATAATCATAGTCAACATTAAGCATATTTGCACAGTGTGCTTTTGAATCAATCCATGCTTCCATAACAGCGAGTACAGATTTCTTATAGTAATAAGCTATATTTTCGCCTGAATAACCTTTTTTGACATTAAAATCATTGAATATTGTTGAAGAAGAACTTCCGTCAGGTCTTGTATGGCTGAATGATACAGAGATTTCTTTTGCACGTACTTCTGCCATATCACAGAGAGTCATATCAAGCTGAAGGGGTTCAAGACCGAATGATGTGCGGAATACGTTTACAGCATCAACCATTTGCTGATAGAGGTCTGCATAGTCAGCTGATGATGCATTTGTATTGTCTATGCAAACAAACGCTGAAGCAATAATTATACTTAACGCAAAAGCTATAACTTTTTTTGAAATATTTATAATATTATTCATCATACTAAGCAACCCCTTTCCGGATTTATAATAAAATATATTCGTTTTATTAATAATATTATACCACTGGTAATTGAAAAATGCAAGGGCTTTTTTGCAACTTTGTTGAAAACATACAACTTTTTTTAAAAAAACCGTATATATAGCCAATTAAAAATTTCTGAAATAAACAGATTTCAATATGATTTATATTGATATACCGTCAATTTAAACGTTTTCAGAAAAATTATACTTTAAGTATTTTCCGGGAAACGTTTAACTTGTTTTTGATAGATTGTTTATTTCTGAATAATTTATACATTCTGTATTATAGAAAATCATAAAAAATCGGGACATCTCAACGATGTCCCGGGTGTAAATTTA
>JAEDMB010000065.1 GCA_016303235.1 Oscillospiraceae bacterium | reverse complement strand
AGTTCCTCTTTTTTCTCAAAGTTATCATTTTTCTTGTCAAGGCTTTCCTCTTTCTGCTGCATACGTCTTTCCTGACGTGTCAGTTCTGCTCTGCGGTCTTTAATTTCTTTTTCGGCATCTGAACGGAGCTTATGTATATCGTCCTTAGCTTCAACGAGAGCAGTTTTTTTAGTATTCTCGGCATCTTTTCTAGCGTCATCGAGAATACGTTCCGCCTCTTTTTCTGCCGAACCCATTACTGATTCTGCCTGTTGCTTACGCTGTTCTATACCGTCACGCACACCTTTTTTATACTGAATGTTTGAAGAAACAACAATACCTATAACGGCAAGAACGAGCAATACAGCAATACCGATTACAAGATATAAAGATTCCATGCATTGCATACCTCCTTTTGTAAAATATTATGAAAATAGTTTTGTATCATAAAAATTATTACATCAGGCGGTAAGCCACTGTTATTTTATTTATTTAATTTTCAATATATGACAATAAAAAAATTTATTAAAACAAAGCGAAATACTGCCTGAGTAACATTTTGCAAATAAATACAATACAATTTATTATACACTTTTTTCTTATATTTGTCAATGGATTTTCGGGATATAATTTAATAAAAATGAGTTAACATAATATCCGTCTTGACAAAGCACGATAAAAATTGTATTATTAAATATAATAATACAACAAAAATATCTGAAACTGGAGAAACATATGGAAAACGATAAATGTCACCTTTGCAGTGAAAACTGTGTTCACAATGAAACAGCAGAAAAAATATCCGGATTTACTCCTGACGGAGAAGCTATTGATGAAATTGCAAATCTCTTTAAAATTTTCGGAGATTCCACAAGAATACGTATTATGTTCGTGCTTTTTAAAAATGAAATGTGTGTATGCGATATTGCGGAATCCCTTGGAATGACTCAGTCGGCAATATCACATCAGTTGCGTATTCTGAAACAGTCCCGCCTTGTCAAGAGCAGACGTGCCGGAAAAACTGTTTTCTATTCCCTTGCCGATTCTCATGTAAAAGGAATTTTCTATCAGGCTATGGAACATATTTTAGAAAAGAGGTAATTTAAATTTATGGTGATTGACTTTCACACACATGCATTTACAGATTCCATTGCGGAAAAAGCTGTTTCAAGCCTTTCAAAAACTTCCGGAATAGCTCCGCTGACTGACGGAACTGTAAAAAACCTTATTGAATTTATGAACGGCGAAGGCGTTGATAAATCGGTAATACTTCCCGTTGCAACAAAGCCTTCACAACAGGTTACTATAAATAACTGGGCATCATCAATATCCGATGAACATATAATATCTTTCGGAACACTTTTCCCGTTTTCTGAAAATATTCTTGATGAAGCTGAAAGAATTAAGTCTCTCGGACTTAAAGGCGTAAAATTTCATTGCGAATATCAGAAATTTTTTCCCGATGATGCAAATATGTATCCGGTATATCAGAAACTTGCGGAGCTTAATCTTCCGGTAATTTTTCATGGTGGCTGGGACCCTCTTTCAACTGATATTATATACGGCACTCCCGAACGATTTGCAAAAGCCGTATCAGACAATCCGGATTTGACTTTTATTATAGCTCATCTCGGCGGTATGAAGATGTGGAACGATGTTGAAAAATATCTTGCCGGAAAATTTGATAATCTCTATTTTGACACAAGCTGTCTTTCAAGATATATTTCTCCGGAAGTATTTTATAATATCATAAAAATTCATACGCCTGAAAAAATTCTTTTCGGAAGCGATTCACCGTGGGACAAGCCGTCCGATATTCTGAAAATGATTGACAGCTTTGAACTTTCTGACTTTGAAAAGGAACAGATTCTCTGTCTTAATGCAAAAAAATTACTGAATATATAAAAATTTACAAAATATTAAAACTATCGGATTTAAATTATATTCAAAATATTGTATAATTCAGTAAAAGGCGGTGAATTTATGGAAAAAATCAAAACAAAAAAAGAAGAAGAAATCCTTATTGATGTTACGGAAACTTTTGACTATTCCGGACAGTCACCCGAATATATAAGCACTTATAAAAAATGGCGTAAAAATCCTGACAACCCTTTTGCATATAATTATATCAGAAATAAAAATGAAATCACTTTCAGCGAAAGCGAGGGATTTGTCAAAACAATACCCGAAGAAAAAGAACGTGAAGTTCTTTCAAGGGTTCTTTATATTTTCGGAACAGTTCTTATTTTATCCCTTTTCATTCAGTTTGTATTTTCAAAAATCCTTGTAGCCTTTCTTGACCTCATCGGCATAAATATACATAATTCATTTCTTAATTATTCAGTATACGGCGGACAAAAGGAAGTAATGGCTGTTATGGTTGCTGTTACACTTTTAAAATTCTGCCTGCCGATGTTCATAATCAAAAAAACCTTGAAAATGCCTGTAAAAGCCTCTTTGCCCTGCAAGCTACAAAGCAGTAAAAATCTTTTTTTCTGCATAGCTCTGAGCTTAATTGTAAGCGTTCTCACAAGCATTTCAAGGGCATATTCCGACACGACAAAGGAATATTTCAGTTTTTTCAACTGTTACAGCAAGGAATTTTCCCTTATGAATCAGGCGGAACTTGTAATTTATATGTTTTTTGATATTGTTGCTGTATCAATTATGAGTGAATTTCTTTTTCATGGAGCTGTTTTTCAGGCACTGCGTCAGTTCGGAGACCTTTATGCTGTTTTAGTATGTGCTGTATTTTCAGCTCTTATGTCAAATGATATTGCATCAATGCCGTCTGTATTTGCAGTATCTGCCGTTGCGGGAATATCAGTGTTAAGGAGCGGTACTGTATTTACTGCCGTTGCAGTTCAGATAACAAATAAAATTTATCTTTTTGCACTGACAATAATAGAACTTTCATTTTCTGATATGAATCTTAAAAGAGGCTATTTTATGATTGCATGCTTTCTGATAAGCATTGTGATTGCTTTTATAATATGGAAAACTATGAACAGAGAATATTCACTGAAAAAAAATCTTTCAACTTTTCTTACGGCAAAGCAGAAAATTGAGCTTATTTTCAGCACACTGCCGACTTTTACTGTAATATTTATTTGTATAACTACAACAATTACAGATATATTAATTTAGCTGAAAGGAGTTTTCGTCTTGAATATAATATATATGCAACGTGCATTGGAACTTGCGGAAACTGCTTTCAGTCTCGGAGAAGTTCCGGTAGGAGCTGTTATTGTCAGAAAAAGTACGGGGCAGATTATAGGGGAAGGCTTTAATCTCAGAGAAACAAAAAAAAATGCTCTTGCACATGCCGAAATAACTGCAATCAATCAGGCTTGCAATACTCTCGGAGGCTGGAGACTTCCCGACTGCGAAATGTATGTGACACTTGAACCCTGTCCGATGTGTTGCGGTGCTGTTATCAATGCAAGAATTGATGATTTATATTTCGGTGCTTATGATAAAAAAAGCGGTTCTGCCGTATCGGTTCAGAAAATGTTTGAACTCCCCTATAATTACCGCCCGAATATCACCGGAGGAATTATGGAGGAGCAGTGTTCGGAGCTTTTATCAGAATTTTTCCGTGAATTAAGGCAACGCAAAAAAAATTTTTTTGCCAAAAATAACGATATACCGTGATTTTAAAAATTTTCAAAAAAATTTTTGGATTTTTTTCAAAAAAGGGGTTGACAAATCAGAATTGTTGTGATATAATAATAAAGCAGTCGAGAGACAGAGCAAAAATAAATTAAGCGAGTGTGCTGGAATAGGCAGACAGGCACGTTTGAGGGGCGTGTGTCAACCGACGTATGGGTTCAAGTCCCATCACTCGCACCAGATTTATTTTTTAAATGCAGGTGTAGTTCAATGGTAGAATTCCAGCCTTCCAAGCTGGTTACGTGGGTTCGATTCCCATCACCCGCTCCAATGCGCCTTTAACTCAGCTGGATAGAGTAACTGCCTTCTAAGCAGTAAGCCATTGGTTCGAGTCCAATAAGGCGCGTATTATATGGTGGGTATAGCTTAGTTGGTTAAAGCGTCGGATTGTGGTCCCGAAGACCGTGAGTTCGAATCTCACTATCCACCCTTTGAAGTTCCGGATTTTATATCCGGATTTTTTATTATATAATAAAAAAATCGGGCTTCATCTGCCCGATTTTCTATTTTGTATTATGTATATCCCATCTGAATGACGATACAAGCTTTAAAGCCTTGTTATTGTCAAGCATATTGTTATAAAGAAAAGTTGACCAGTCCAGATAACGGTAATTTTCCTTTTCTTCCTTATTTCTTGCAACCTTTCTTATAAGGCTTGAAATTCCGGAAGATTTTATAGCAGATTTCTGAATAACCGGTCCGAGACGGTGATTAGTTTTCATAAATGTAATTATATCCGATGCCGTTGTAAGATTCTTGTCGCTTATATTGTATATGCCTGTAAATTTAGGTTCATCGGCACTTCTTATAAAACAGAGTATGAAGTCAACAAGATTATGCACACAGCAGAACTGAAAGCCATACTGACCTGTTCCGTATACAAAATTTGTATTGTCCTTAGGGTCAGTAATTTTTACTATGAGATTTTCATAGTAATTTTTTGTATATACGGGAGCAACACGGCATATACAGCATATTGTACCCTTATGTTCTTTAAGTTCCCTTGCAAATTCCTTTTCACTTTCAAGTTTCATAACGGCATAATTTGAAACAGGTTTCAGGGCATCATCTTCCCTGATAGGTTCTCTTGAATCAACAAGCTTATAAACCTGTGATGTGCTTATCATAACTATTTTTTTTACTTTTGCCTCAAAAGCAAGCTTATATATAAATTCATCAAAATTACGGCTTATATTCATTTCGGTTTCTGTTATAACAGCTCCGAAATCATTATCAACGGTACATGCAAGATTAATCAGAATATCTATGCGGTATTTTTTAAAAATTTCCGCATATTTTGTATTATCCTCGGGAGATGCTTCGATAAATTTATAATTTTCTTTTCCCTTGTTGTAATCATTATGCTGTGAATCAACTGCAATTACTGTATTTCCTTTTTTAAGAAGTCCGGAACATACATGCTGTCCTATAATTCCGCATCCTCCTGCAACTAAAACTGTATTCATAAAAATAAATCTCCCTTCCGGATTATTTTTCATTTATTTCATCAATAAGTGTCTGAACAGCGGGATAAATTGAATTAAAAGTTTCACTCCATGGTGTGCCGTATGCTGACTGTCTTAATCCCTCATCTACCATTTCACCTATATCAAATGATGCACCCTTTGAAAAATCAAAACTCGGATTTTCAAGAGCTATTTTATTCATTTTCTCTTTCATTTCAAGCATTTCATCAGACCAGCCAAAATCGTTTCTTGTCTGGGCATCATACATATCTCTCAGGTTCTGATTGCATATTACATAACGCTTGCAGTCAAGATATTTTGCAACGCCCTCCGGATTGTCACCGTTTTTCACAAAAAGATAACTGTCTATTCCCGTTGGAATATAGTAATTATCAGCCTGTGGGTCTTTAGGCATAGGGACAAATCCTATATCTTCACCAAAAACGGTTTTCCAGTTTTCGGGAGCTGAATATAATTTCCATAATCCGCATGGATAGAAAAGAAGTTTGCCTTCTCCGATATATTCGGGGTGTTCAGTCCAGCCGTAAGTTTTGCTTCCTATGGCAACACTTCCGTTCAAGGAGAGTTTATAGAGCCAGTTCTGAACACGTTCTATTGACGGTTCTGCAAGATTGTTCACAAGCTTTCCGTTTTCAAGACCTATTGCAGGCGTTCCCGTTGTCTGAACGAAAGCACCTTCAAACCACCAGCCGTCTATACCATATTTCTGATTGTCGTTGTCAACAAAGCTGTCAAGCATCTGCTCGAATGTGTCCCACGTCCACTGACCTTTTTCAAGAAGTACGGCAGGGTCTTCAAAGCCCATTTCTGCGATTGTATTTTTATTGTATATTACTGCACAGCCGTCACCGCTTACAGATACAGCCGTCATATAATGCTTATCGTTCCATATGAATGAATCGTTTACATCTTTGACATCTTCCCATATGGAGGAGCTGAAATCAATATAATCATCAACGGGAACGAACATTTCTTTTATTGCACCTTTAGGGAATGCGTCCATATCACTTCCGGAAAAGAAATCTATTCCCTCACCGCTGTTTATATACTGTGCAAGTTTTTCATAGCGTTCATCATATGAAACGGGATAATATTTGACTTCACCGCCGTATCTTTCCTGAAATACTGCAAGGTCAATGGGAACATTTTTTCCTGTACCATCAGGATTTATGTCCCATGTTGAAAGCCATTTTATAGTTTTGTTTTCAAGTTCACCGTCAAGAAGTTCATCATTTACAGCAACATCTTTTATATATGCTCTTGTTTCGGGGTCAAGGTCACGGAGAAGATTATTATCAGAATCACCGCATGCCGTAAGCATAACGGCAGAAGTTACAAAAGTACAGAGTAAAAATATTTTTTTCATTTTTTCAGTCTCCTTTTAACAGTGACCGCCTTCAAGAGAGAATCTGCATTTTCCGTACATACTGCAAAGAGTACAACTGCGATGCTTTTTTTCAAGAGGATTTTCAGATATTCCGATTATTGCCGTAACGGATTTTCTCGGTATCATAAGAAATTCGGGGGTAAGCGTAAGACCTATACGCTTTTCGGCATTAAGAAATTTTATAAAATCCCTCTGATATGAAAGACTTAAATCACCGTATCCGGCACTGTAACGCCATGCAGTATATTCTGCACCGATTTCAGAAAATATTTCACGTTCAGCAATATCGCATGCGGTTTCAATTGCAGAAGAACACATTGCATCAAGAGTGTATGCCTCTGTCATATCGGATATTTCCGCACGGCTTATAATTCTGTCAGCCTCGGAAGTAAGAGTTACAGCCATTATAACAGCTCTGTTGCAGTTTTTAAGGTGTTCCGCAAGGTCTCTGCTCTCAATAACTGACGGAAAGCCCGAAATTTCTGTTTTGTTTCCGCTTATATTAATATCAGCCGTCCTGTAAACGTATTTCGGAAATATACTGGATTTTATAAGATTTTCGGACTTTTCAAGAATTTTTTCAAGCTCCGGAGGGACTTCTCCCTTATGACACATATATCTTAAAGTTTCACTTCTTGAAAGCGATTCAAGTTTCATTTTTTCCTGCTCCCTATAAGACCTGACACTGCATCAGAAATCTTTTTTGCAACATAAGAATTATTCATAGTATAGAGATGTATTCCGTCAACACCGTCGGCAAGCAAATCGACTATCTGATTAATAGCATAAGCAATTCCGGCATCTCGCAAAGCTTCGGGATTGTTTTCATACTTCTGCATCATCTTTACAAATTTAGCCGGCAGACTTGCACCGCACATGCTGACCATACGTTCAATCTGATTTTTATTTACAACGGGCATAATTCCAGCCTCAACAGGCACGTTTATTCCCGCTATTGCGATTTTTTCACGGAATCTGTAAAATGCATCATTATCAAAGAAAAGCTGTGTTATAAGGTGGTCAGCACCGGCATCAACTTTCTTTTTAAGATTTAAAACATCTTCAACAAGGCTTTCCGAATCAACGTGGCCTTCCGGATAGCATGCACCTGCTATATCATAATCACCTTTTGACTTGATAAAAGTAATCAAATCGCTTGCATGTTCAAAATTTCTTTTTGGTTCGATATCCGGATTTATATCGCCACGGAGTGCGAGAATATTTTCAATTCCCCTCTTATCGAGTTCATCAAGAACAGCTGAAATTTCATCTTTTGAATAGTTTATACAGGGCAGATGAATCATAGGTTCAACATGGTTTCCCTCTTTGATTTTAGAGGCTATTTCACAGGACAAAGCACCGTTGCCACTACCGCCCGCACTGAATGTAACACTGATAAAATCCGGAGAAAGTCCCTTAAGTTCATCAAGAGTATTATATACTGTATCTATTGAACTTGTTTTCTTCGGAGGAAATACCTCAAAGGAAAAAACAGTTTTCTGCTTGAATATATCTTTAATTTTCATTTAAATGCTCCTAATCTATTGACCAGTCTATTGGCTCGATACCTTTTGAAATGAGAAATTCATTTGCTTTTGAAAAGTGCTTACAGCCAAAAAATCCGTTATGAGCTGAAAGAGGACTCGGGTGTGCTGACATAAGTATGCAGTGATTCGGATTAGTTATAAGTTTAGCCTTGTTTTTTGCGTCACGTCCCCAGAGGAGAAATACCATAGGTTTTTCACGCAGATTCAAAAGCTTTATAACGTCATCAGTGAAAATCTCCCAGCCCATTCCCTGATGACTTTTAGGAGTGTTTGCTCTTACAGTAAGCACGGAATTTAAAAGAAGAACACCGTTTTTCGCCCATTTTGTAAGTTCTCCATGCTTGCCGGAATTATCAATTCCGACATCGGATTTAATCTCCTTAAAAATATTTACAAGTGACGGAGGAGGTGCAACGCCCTTTTTTACTGAAAAACTTAATCCATGTGCCTGACCTTCTCCATGATAGGGGTCCTGACCTATGATTACTGCTTTAACATCATTATATGAAGTAAGTTTCATTGCGTTGAATATATCATACATTCCGGGGAAAATTCTCTGAGTTTTATATTCATTTGCAAGAAACTGACGGAGTTTTAAATAATAATCCTTTTTAAATTCATCTTCAAGAAGTTTATCCCAGTCGTTACCAAAATTAACCATAAAAAACCTCCGTTATTCGATACCGTTCGGATTCAGCTTTGTGAAGTTCCAGCTGTCACGGCACATATCATCAATATTGAGTTCAGCCTCCCAGCCGAAAATCTTCTTAGCTTTTTCAGCATTTGCAAAAGATGTGGCAATATCTCCGGCACGTCTTGGAGTAATTTTTTTCGGAATAGGCTTTCCGCATGCTTTTTCATAAGCCTTTACGACTTCAAGAACACTTGAACCGTTTCCTGTTCCGAGATTTACAGCCTCAAATCCGTCATGATTTTCAGAGTAATTCAAAGCACATACGTGACCTTTTGCGAGGTCGGTAACATGAATATAATCTCTTACGCCTGTGCCGTCCGGAGTATCATAATCATCACCGAAAACACGGAGTTCAGCAAGCTTTCCCTGTGCAACCTGTGCAATATACGGTACAAGATTATTCGGGATTCCGTTAGGATTTTCACCTATAAGACCACTTTTATCTGCTCCGATTGGGTTGAAGTAGCGGAGTGCAACTGCTCCGAAATCCTTATCTGCTACACATACATCACGGAGAATCTGTTCAATCATTACTTTAGTGTAGCCGTAAGGATTTGTTGCAGAAGTCGGCATATCTTCAGTATAGGGTGCTTTATTGTTCATACCGTAAACGGTTGCAGATGATGAAAATACAATCTTTTTACAGTTGTATTCTCTCATAGCCTTGAGAAGTACAAGAGTTCCGGTAATATTATTTGAATAGTATTCAATAGGTTTCTGAACGGATTCGCCGACAGCCTTGAGTCCTGCGAAATGAATTACAGCATCAATCTGATTTTCGGTAAAAATTTTTGTAAACGCATCATAATCGCATATATCAGCCTCATAAAACTTTACAGTCTTGCCGGTAATCCTTTCAATTCTCTGACAAACAGCCTTTTTTGAATTGCTGAGATTATCCATTATAACAACACTGTATCCAGAATTGAGAAGTTCAACGCAGGTATGACTGCCTATAAAACCAGTTCCTCCAGTTACGAGAATATTTTTCATAATAAAATTCCTCCTAAATATTTATATGTATATTATACAATAGATTCACACATATTTCAAGGCATATCCGGAAATTTCATAAAAATTTCAGAAAAAAAGACTCTCCTTTCGGAGAGCCTTATTTTTAAGGATTTTAGACAGATTTATTCAATCTGAATTAGTCATTCTTCTTTCTGAGAACGAATGCTGCACCAGCTGCTACTACGAGACCAGTTGCTGCTACTGCTACGCCTGCAACACCTGTCTTAGGTGAATCAGTCTTGCTTGTTGTCTTAGCTGTTGTCTTAGCTGTTGTCTTAGCTGTTGT
>JAEDMB010000225.1 GCA_016303235.1 Oscillospiraceae bacterium | reverse complement strand
AAGATAATTCTATGCCGGTACTTTGAAAACCTCTCTTATTTAAGAGAGGTTTTTTTATTTGCAAGGGAGAGATTATTTTGAAAGTATCAAGAGAAAATATGATTTTATATGCTGTAACTGACCGTTCGTGGCTTAAAGGAAAAACGCTTTCAAGTGTAGTTGAGGAAGCAATTCTCGGAGGAGCTACTTTTATTCAGCTTAGGGAAAAAAATCTGAATTTCGGTGATTTTCTTAATGAAGCAATTGAAATCCGCAAAATCTGTAATAAATATAAAATACCGTTTGTCATTGATGATAATGTTGAAATTGCGTTAAAAAGCGGTGCGGACGGTGTACATCTGGGGCAGAATGATATGAATATACAGCAGGCAAGAAATATTTTAGGGCAGAATAAAATTATCGGTGCTACTGCACGGACTGTTGAACAGGCAGTTAAAGCGGAGCAGGAGGGTGCGGATTACATTGGTTCGGGAGCTGTTTTCGCTACTTCTACAAAATCTGATACAGTTCCATTGAGCTATGAAAATCTTTGTAAAATATGCAGTTCAGTCAGTATTCCGGTGGTTGCGATAGGCGGAATAAATATCGGAAACGTGAAAAATCTTAAAAACAGCGGTATAAGCGGGGTAGCAGTTGTATCGGGTATTTTCAAATCCGATGATGTCAGAAAATCTGCATTTAATCTTAAAAAAACGGTTCTTGAAATTCTTGGAGAATAATTATGAAAAAAATACTTACAATAGCCGGTTCAGACTGCAGTGGCGGAGCAGGTATTCAGGCTGATATAAAAACTGTTACCGCTTATAAAATGTATGCTATGAGTGTTATAACATCTCTGACGGCACAGAATACAACAGGAGTTTACGGAATAATTGACACTCCCGCTGATTTTACTTCAAAGCAGATTGACTGTATTTTTTCGGATATCCGTCCCGATGCGGTCAAAATCGGTATGCTTTCGAGTGCGGAAAATATACTTGCCGTTGCTGAAAGACTTGAATTTTACAAAGCTGAAAACATAGTTATAGACCCTGTTATGATTTCAACAAGCGGTTGCCCTCTTATTTCGGAGGAGGCAAAAAAAATTCTTGTAAATGAACTTTTTCCGCTTGCTGTTCTGATAACTCCGAATATTCCTGAGGCGGAGGAACTTTCCGGAATCAAAATAAAAAATTATAATGATATTATCCGGGCAGGAAAAATTATATATGAAAAAACTAATGTAAATGTGCTTGTAAAAGGCGGTCACGGAATTTCAAAGGCTGATGATTTGCTTTTCTTCAACAATAATTATATAAAAATAAAGGGAAATATTATTGATACTGAAAATACCCACGGTACAGGCTGTACTCTTTCATCAGCAGTCGCATGCAATCTTGCAATGGGTTATCCTCTGGAAATGTGCATTAAAAACGCAAAAACATATCTCGAAAATGCTATGAAAACCGGCTTGAATCTCGGAAATGGCAACGGCCCTTTAAATCACTGTGTAAAAATATATTAAATAATATGATTTAAAAAATAATATTTACAAAAATTACTTGAAAAAACTTCCGGAATAGTGTATAATTTATATAAGTTAATACTGCGACTTTATAAATACTACATGGGAGTGACTATATTATGAGAAAATGCAAAATTTTTAGTATTTTACTTTCGGTGATTTTATCTTCAGCAACTCTTTCAGCATGCGGAGAAAAAGAAAATTATGACAATATTCTTGATAAAGATGACCCTGTAACTATTACTATATGGCATTATTATAATGGTGTACAGCAGACAAGTTTTGACGAAATGGTTAAGGAATTTAATAATACTGTCGGACTTGAAAAGGGTATTATAGTTGAAGCTTATACAAAAAATAATGTTTCGGAACTTGCAGACAGTGTGATTTCCTCTGCTAAAAAAGAACCCGGAGCTGATGAACTTCCCGATATATTCGGAACTTATGCCGAAACTGCTTTCACTCTTGACCAGATGGGTATGCTTGCTGATTTGAGTAAGTATTTTACAGAAGATGAAATAAATGAATATGTTGATGAATATATCAGTGAAGGAAAGTTTTCCGGTGACAATTCAATCAAAATTTTTCCGACTGCAAAAAGTACGGAAGTTATGAT